>NZ_SISL01000080.1:0-17730 GCF_004307965.1 Verrucosispora sp. SN26_14.1
CTCGGTGGCCGACTGGCCGGGGCGCGGGCGGAACGGGCGGCCCGGTCGCCGCAGTTCCACGACGGGACGTTCCACAACCGGGCGAGCACCCGGACGGCGCCCGTCCCGGACAGCAACCTGTTCCGCGAGATGATCTTCGGTAAGCAGCAGCGCCGGCCGACGGGTGCCGTGCCGCTGGTCCGCCCGACGCCCGCGCCGGACGTCGACCGGGCCCGCGAGCTGAACCTCGTCTGGTACGGCCACGCCTCCACGCTGATCGAGATCGAGGGCCGGCGGGTGCTGCTCGACCCGGTCTGGAGCGACAGGTGCTCGCCGTCGGACGCGGTCGGTCCGCGTCGCCTGCACGAGCCGCCGGTACGCCTCGACGAACTGCCGCAGCTCGACGCGATCCTGATCTCCCACGACCACTACGACCACCTCGACATGGCCACCGTGCGGGAGCTGACCGCCCGCCAGTCGGCGCCGTTCCTGGTGCCGCTCGGCGTCGGCGCGCACCTCGACCGGTGGGGCGTGCCGGCGCACCGAGTGATCGAACTGGACTGGTCGCAGACGCACCGGGTGGCCGACCTGGAGATCACCTGCACCGCCGCGCAGCACTTCTCCGGCCGGGGACTGCGACGCAACGGCACGCTCTGGAGTTCCTGGGTGGTCGCCGGTCGGCAGCGGAAGGTCTACTACACCGGGGACTCCGGCTACTTCGACGGGTACGCCGAGATCGGGGCGGCGTACGGGCCGTTCGACGCGACGCTGGTGCAGATCGGCGCGTACGACCGGGCCTGGCCGGGGATCCACATGTTCCCGGAGGAGGCCGTCGCCGCCCACCTCGACCTGCGCGGCGGGCTGTTCGTGCCGGTGCACTGGGCGACCTTCAACCTCGCGCTGCACGACTGGTCCGAGCCGGTGGACCGGCTCTGGGCCGAGGCGAAGGCCCGCGACGTCCGGCTGGCCGTGCCCCGACCCGGCGAGCGGGTCGTGGTGGACGACCCGCCGTCGGTCGACGGCTGGTGGCAGGCGGTCGCCTGAGCTCTTCGCTGTTGTTAGGAGGGGTCCCTTCCTATGCCGTAGGCGTTAGGAAGGGACCCCTCCTTGCATCTGTCAGAGGACGAAGGCGTCGGTCCAGAGGGCGCCGGAGCGACCGGAGAGGGCGTCCAGCATCGCCACCGCCTGACCGTCGGTGAGCTGGGCGACGAAGTCCACGATGGCGCGGCCCCGCGCCTTGCCGAGCCGGTCCGGGGTACGCGGGTGCAGCTCCGCCTCGGCCAACTCGACCAGGTCGTGCAGCCGCCGGGGCAGGCGGGACTCCTCCTCCGGGTCGAGCAGCCACTCCAACAGCGCCTCGACCAGGGTGCCGAGCAGCCGGGCCTGACCCCGCTGGTGCAGTGCCAGGTCGGGGCGGGCCAGCACGAACCGGTGATGGACGAACTTGAGCACCTGCACCTCGTGCCACTGCGCCGGGGCCAGCAGCACGTGCCCGGAGCGCATGCCGGGCTGCTCGACCACGGTGATCGCGTCCACGAAACGGTCGGTCCACCGGGCGGAGAACCGGGCGACGTACTGTTCGGCCTCGATCGAGCCGTCGAAGGGCACCGCCAGCAGGCCCTCGACCAGTTCCTCCCGGACGTGTTCGACGGCCGCCGCGAAGGCGTCGTCGTCGGCGATCCAGGCGTCCTTGCGGTGCAGTTGGCGGCGCAGCCGCTCGATCGCCGAGCCGGGCCGGCGGGCCGAGGTCTGCAACGCCGCGTCGGTGATGGCCCGCAGGCTGCCGCCCTCCCGCTGCCAGGCCATCAGCTCGGCGGCGACCGCGCCCTGCTGGAGCACCCCGACGCGATAGAAGTCCTCCACGTCGTGGATGGCGTACGCGACGTCGTCGGCGGTGTCCATCACCGACGCCTCGACGGTCTGCTGCCAGTCGGCGATCCGACCGGCGAACGGCGCGCGGGCCTGCCGCAGGTCCTCCAGCTCGGTGCGGTACGCCCCGAACTTGGCCGAACCGCTGTCCGGGTCGTCCGGGGGCGGGGTGGCGCCGCGCGGCGGCGGGTCCATCAGGCGCGGGTGCGGGTCCGGGTGGTCGAGTCGGGTCCACGGGTACTTCAGCATCGCCGCCCGGACCGCCGCGGTCAGGTCCAGACCGGTGGTGGCCGCGCCCCGGATCTCGGTCGAGGTGACGATCCGGTACGACTGGGCGTTGCCCTCGAAGCCGTCGGTGAGGCCGAGCCGGTGCCGGGCCAGCCGGTCCAGCACCCGTTCGCCCAGGTGCCCGAAGGGCGGGTGGCCGAGGTCGTGGGCGAGCGCGGCGGCCTCCACCACGTCCGGGTCGCAGCCGCCCAGCTTCTCCACCAGGTCACGCTGCCATCCGTCGGCGGTGAGGCGTTCGGCGATCGCGCGGGCCACCTGGGCGACCTTGAGGCTGTGCGTGAGCCGGTTGTGCACCAGCAGCCCGGACCCGCCGGGGCTGACCACCTGGGTGACGCCGCCCAGACGGGTGAAGAACGGCGAGCCGACGATGCGGTCCCGGTCCGCGCGGAACGGGCTGCTCGCGAGGTCGCCGAGGGTGCGCGCGCTGCCGCCGAAGAGACGTCGGGCGCGCGGCTCCACAGGTGGTTCCATGATCGCCACGGTAGCCCGGCAGAATGCACCACGGAACCCACACCAGAAGGCGGAGCCCATCGTGACCCTCTCAGTTGATCAGCGCATCGCCGAGGAGCTCGGCGTCGCCGAGCGCCAGGTCCGCGCGGCCGTGGAGCTGCTCGACGGCGGCGCCACGGTGCCGTTCATCGCGCGGTACCGCAAGGAGGCCACCGGGCTGCTCGACGACACCCAGTTGCGGACGCTCGAGGAGCGCCTGCGCTACCTGCGGGAGCTGGACGAGCGGCGGGCGGCGGTGCTGGAGTCGATCCGCTCCCAGGGCAAGCTGGACGAGGCCCTGGAAGCGCAGATCATGGCGGCCGACTCGAAGTCCCGCCTGGAGGACATCTACCTGCCGTACAAGCCCAAGCGGCGGACCCGGGCGCAGATCGCCCGCGAGGCGGGGCTGGAGCCGCTGGCCGACACGCTGCTCGGCGACCCGGCCCGGGACCCCCGGGAGACCGCCGCCGGCTACGTCGATGCGGACAAGGGGGTGGCCGACGCCGCCGCCGCGCTGGACGGGGCGCGGGCCATCCTGATCGAGCGGTTCGCCGAGGACGCCGACCTGATCGGCACGCTGCGCGAGCAGATGTGGTCGCGCGGCCGGCTGGTGGCCCGGGTACGCGAGGGGCAGGAGTCGGCCGGCGCGAAGTTCGCCGACTACTTCGACTTCGCCGAGCCGTACCCGAAGCTGCCCTCGCACCGCATCCTGGCCATGTTCCGGGGCGAGAAGGAGGGTGTGCTCGACCTGACCATGGACCCGGAGGCCGACGGCGACGCCGACACGGTCACCGGACCGACCCGGTACGAGGCGGCGATCGCCGGCCGGTTCGGGGTCACCGACCAGGGGCGGCCGGCGGATCGGTGGCTGGCCGACACGGTGCGCTGGGCGTGGCGTACCCGGATCCTCATCCACCTCGGCGCGGACCTGCGGATGCGGTTGTGGCAGGCGGCCGAGGAGGAGGCCGTCCGGGTCTTCGCCACCAACCTGCGCGACCTGCTGCTGGCCGCGCCGGCCGGGGCCCGGCCCACGATGGGTCTGGACCCGGGTCTGCGCACCGGGGTGAAGGTGGCGGTGGTGGACGCCACTGGCAAGGTGGTCGCCACCGACACGATCTATCCGCACGAGCCGCGCCGGCAGTGGGACGCCTCGATCGAGACGCTGGCCCGGCTCGCCACGGCGCACCGGGTGGAGCTGGTGGCGATCGGCAACGGTACGGCCAGCCGGGAGACCGACAAGCTCGCCGGTGACCTGATCAAGCGTTTCCCGCAGCTCGGGTTGACCAAGGTGATGGTCTCCGAGGCGGGTGCCTCGGTCTACTCCGCCTCCGCGTACGCGGCGCAGGAGCTGCCCGGGATGGACGTGTCGCTGCGTGGCGCGGTCTCCATCGCGCGCCGGTTGCAGGACCCGCTCGCCGAGCTGGTGAAGATCGACCCGAAGTCCATCGGCGTCGGGCAGTACCAGCACGACCTGTCGGAGGTGAAGCTCTCCCGGTCGCTGGACACGGTGGTGGAGGACTGCGTCAACGGCGTCGGGGTGGACGTGAACACCGCTTCCGCGCCGCTGCTGACCCGGGTCTCCGGGATCGGTGCCGGGCTGGCCGAGAACATCGTGCTGCACCGGGACGCCAACGGGCCGTTCCGCAGCCGCTCCGACCTGCGCAAGGTGCCCCGGCTCGGGCCGAAGGCGTTCGAGCAGTGCGCCGGCTTCCTGCGCATCCCCGACGGCGACGACCCGCTGGACTCCTCCAGCGTGCACCCCGAGGCGTACCCGGTGGTGCGCCGGATCCTGGCCACCACCGGGCAGGACCTGCGGACGCTGATCGGCCGGTCGGCGATCCTGCGCGGCCTGCGGGCCACCGACTTCGTCGACGAGACGTTCGGTCTGCCGACGGTCACCGACATCCTCGCCGAGTTGGAGAAGCCGGGGCGCGACCCGCGTCCGGAGTTCAGGACCGCCACCTTCGTCGAGGGCGTCGAGAAGATCGGTGACCTGACGCCGGGGATGGTGCTGGAGGGCGTGGTCACCAACGTGGCCGCCTTCGGCGCCTTCGTCGACGTCGGGGTGCACCAGGACGGTCTGGTGCACGTGTCGGCGATGTCGCGCACCTTCGTCAAGGACCCGCGCGAGGTGGTGAAGTCCGGCGACGTGGTGAAGGTCAAGGTGCTGGACGTGGACGTGCCGCGCAAGCGCATCTCGTTGACGCTGCGGCTGGACGACGACGCGGAGGCCGCCCGGGGCGGCACGCGCGAGCGCGGTACCGAGCGCGACGGCCGGTTGCAGCTCGGCGTCGAGGTACCCGCCGGACAACGGAATCGCGCCTTCCGGCGGTAACGCCAGTAACGCCTGCATCTCCTGCTCGCCGGCCGGGCGGGGACCGAGCGCCACCGTCTGCCAGGACAGGTCGGGCGCCGGTCGCTCGTCCGGCCGGGCGGCCACGAAGGTGCCCCGGCCGGACCGCGCCTCGATCAGCCCTTCGCCCACCAACTGTCGAATGGCCTCGGCGACGGTGACCGGCGACGCGCGGTGCCGGGCGGTCAGCTCGCGTACCGACGGCAGTCGGGCGCCGGGCTCCGCAGCCGCCGCCAGCCGCCGCAGGTCCAGGACAACGCGAGCGGATGCGTTATCGTGATCCATGAGAGCACAGAGTAGCGGTACTGTCCGCGCGGCGATAACGGTGGACCGGCCGCTCGGCCTCGCCCTCGGCGCGCTCGGCGTCCTCACGTTCTCCCTGTCGCTGCCCGCGACCCGCGTCGCCGTGCAGCACCTCGACCCTTGGTTCGTCGCCTTCGGCCGGGCCGTCGGTGCCGCGCTGCTCGCCGGGGCGTACCTGCGACTCACCGCAGCCCCACCACCCACCCGCCGCCAGTGGCGACGCCTGGCGGTCGTCGCCCTCGGCGTGGTCGTCGGGTTCCCGCTGTTCACCTCGCTGGCCCTGACCACCCAGACCGCCGCCCACGGTGCCGTCGTCGTCACCGTGCTGCCCGCCATGACCGCCGTGTTCGCGGTGCTGCGCGCCGGGGAACGCCCACCGAGACGGTTCTGGGCCGCCGGTGCCGCCGGCCTGCTCGCCGTCCTCACCTTCCTCGTCGCCACCGGCACCGTGCACGGTGCCCTGTCCCTGGCCGACCTCTATCTGCTGGCCGCCGTCGTCCTCTGCGGCCTCGGCTACGCCGAAGGCGGCGCACTCGCCCGCGAACTCGGCGGCGCGCAGACCATCTGCTGGGCCCTGCTGCTCGCGCTGCCGGTCACCGTGCCCGTCACCGTCGTGGCCGCCGTGACCCACCCGCCGACGGCCGACGTCGCCGCCTGGTCGGCCTTCGGCTACCTGACCACGGTCTCCATGTTCCTGGGCTTCTTCGCCTGGTACGCGGGCCTGGCCCGGGGCGGCATCGCCCAGGTCGGCCAGATCCAACTCGCCCAGCCGGTGCTGACCCTGCTCTGGTCCGCGCTGCTGCTCGCCGAGACCGTCAGCGCGGCGTCGATCGTCGCCGCGCTGGTCGTGCTCGTCTGTGTCGTGTGGACCCAACGCACCCGCGTCCCCGCCGGGTGAGTGGTCTCGGCAACGGTGAGTGAGGTGTGTGCCTCAGCGGGACTTGGTGGCTCGGACGAAGCTGGTCCACTCCGTGGGGGAGAAGGCGAGGACAGGCCCGGCCGGGTCCTTGCTGTCGCGAACGGCGACGAGGCCGGGCAGGTTGTCGGCGACCTCCACGCAATTGCCGCCGTTGCTGCCGCTGCGGGTGCTCTTACGCCACTGGGCTCCAGCCAGATCAGCCATGGTGGACCTCCCCGATGATCTTGTTGATGAGCTGCCTTGATTCTGCCTCATCCAGGGACAGGTCATCGAGGCTTGCCCACACCTCTTCGTAGGCTGCGTATTCCTCGGGCCGGTCCAGATAGAGCGCTCCGGTCCATGATTCGCAGTAGACCACCGACGGTTCGGGCGTGGTCCGCTTGCCAGGTGGGAAGTCGAGGATGACGAACGTACCCGCCTCTGCTCCTCGGTGCATCCTCGCAGTCAGTGGAAGCACCCGGATGGACACGTTCGACATCTCGTCGGCCGTCAGGAGATGACGAAGCTGGTCGGCCATGACCGCAGCATCGCCGACGGTGCGAATAAGTGCCGCTTCGGCGAGGACGACCTCGAACTTGGGGGCCTGCGGGAGTCGACGTTTCAAAATCTCCTGCCGTTGCAGGCGCACCCTCACCAAGCGTTCCCGTTCCACTTCGGTAGCGTCGGCTCGCTGCTGATAGACCGCTTGTGCATAGTCACAGGTCTGGAGCAGGCCAGGGATAAGAGTGTCTTCGTACTCCCGAAGCTGGTGGGCGGTGGATTCCAGCCCCACGTATAGCTCGAACCAGTCAGGGATGGCGACCCCGTAGGAGTGCCACCAGCCTTTGGCCTTGGTCTCGGTGGCCAGAGCGACGAGGGCGGTGGTCAGCTCGGGTGTGGCGGCGTACAGCTCACACATGACCTTGACGTCGAGCGGGCGGGCCGGGCCGAGGCCGCTCTCCATGCGCCACATCTTCTGTCGGCTGCACTGCATCGCCTCGGCAGCGCCGTCGAGGGTCATGCGTGCTTCGGTGCGAAGGTCGCGCAGTGCTCGCCCGAGCTGTCGCCGGGGGACTGTCGATCCCATGTCGTCGGCCATCCGCCACCCTCCCGTGTTGCGTTTTGTTACATCCGCACGCCATCGGTGAAACGTCGAACGGTTGCGTGAAAATGATCGGTATCAGCGCCGTCCGCGCGAAAGTGCCTGAGCCTCTGACCTTACAAGAAGTTCCGACAACGAGCCATCACCGCGCAATTCCCCTGGGCGTCGCACATCTGTCGTCTGACGCTGCGCTGAGGTGCGCTGAAAAGCGGCCGTGCAACATCTTGTGATTCATGTACGCGAGTTTCAATGATTGCGGAAATGGCGACGTCAGCCGTCGATGACCCTGAGGTAGACGGTGCCGCTGGTGGTGTCGAGGTACACGACCCCGTGGTACTTCGTGGTCCGCACGTCGGCGGCATACTGCTCGTTGACCTGCCAGTTCCCGCTGTCTGGCAGGAAGGGACGAAGCGCGGCACCCAGCGTGCCGTCCCACCCGGCAGGAGCGGGCTGCCACTCGTACTGTTCGACGGCCGACACTCGGTCGCCAGGCTGCAACACGACCAACGCCTCGATGCGAATGTCGGTCGGACCGGGCGCGCGGGAATCGCCCGTCCCGGCGGCGCCCGCCTGCCAGTGCACCTCCGCGACGTCGCCGAGGTGCGGGAAACGCTTGGTGATCGGTTCCCGGTCGGTGCGTACGGGTGGTGGGCTCACGGTGGTGGTCCTCGCCGTCGGACGCCCGTGGTCGGGTGTGCCGGTGACACAGCCGGTGAGGCCCAACAGGACTGCTGTCACCAGGAGCCCAGTGCGCAGATCAGCCAATCGAACGTCCCTCCGCGCGATCCTCACCGGAGGCGTGGCGTTCGGGCCGGTGCCACCGTGAAGGTCGGAATTCTCTGGCCCACCCTAAGGTCGAGAAGCGGCCGTCGTGCCGCCGCCGGTCTCGGAGGGCTCGTACGTCGTCTCGACCGGACGTCGGACATCGAGAAGCGAGGCCAGGTAGTCGCGGGTCTCCGGGTCGGTGGAGTACAGGACGGTTCCGCGCATGCCCCGTGTCATGAGGACCTTGTAGGTGTTGCGGATCAGCCGGTCCGCCTCGTCGTCGCTGAGCGCCTTGCGGCTGCGGAACGCCGGGTCCTTCGACTCCGCCCGATCGGTGACCAGGCGGCCGTCCCGAGCGACGAGGTCCGGTCCGAGGATGACGCCCGACCACGCGTACTCGAAGCCCTGCGCCGTGTAGACGCAGCCCACCTGGCCGAATCCGTTCGGATCGGTGGCCCAGAACGCGCTGCCCGGTGCGTCGCCCACACTACGGTCGCTCTTGACGTTCCACGGCCGCGCCCAGCTTCCGATCTGCACGTCCGCCACCAGGGAGTCGTCCGGGCGGGGGTCACTCCACGGCCAGCAGTAGCCCGCCGACATGCGGGCGGTCTCACCGGCGGCCTGCCGACCGGCCAGGAACGCCTCCATCTCCTCGGGTGACTCTGCCAGCCGCAGGTCGAACCGGCCGTCGCCGGTCCAGACCGAGGGCTCACCACCGTCGAGGCCGAGCAGGTCGAGAACCCACTGCTCGTACGCGTCGCTGCCGCCGCACCGGAACTGGTCGTGCAGCGAGACGACCTCGACGTGCAGGTCGAGCTGTGCGGCGTACGCGGAGATGACCTCGACGTTGCCCAACTCGCCCGGCTTGACCACCTGGTGCTCGTCGAGCAGGAACACCGGCACCCGTGCCGCCGCGATCAGCTCGTCGATCTGGGGGCGTGCCTTGTCCCGCTTGGCCTTGGGCGTGAACCGGTTGACCGACGTCTCCCGGATGCGGTGTGCCTCGTCGCAGATCAGCACGTCGAGGCCGTTGCGTTCGGCGGTCATGAAGCTGTTGAAGTACCCGAACAGGTTCTTCAACCGCGACGAACCCTTGCCGGCGTACTTGCGCAGGGTCTGGGTGAACGACCGGGAACCGGTGGCGTGCATGACCGAGCGGTTCTGCCGGGCCAACTCACCGAGGACCGACAGGGCGATCACGCTCTTCCCACTGCCGGGGCCGCCCGAGACCACCACGACCGACTTGCGGTCCCCGGCGCGGGAGCGTTCCACGGCGTGCAGCACCAGTTCGTACGCCAGGCGCTGCTCGTCGAGCAACGTGAAGTGCGACCGCTGCTTCAACTCGGCTGCCGCGTACGACAACAGGTGCTTGCTCGGTCGGACGGCGCTGGTGAGGAACCGGTCGGCGGCGGCCGCGCCCGACGTGGGGGCCAGGTGGGTACGCAGGTGGTCGAGGAACTGGCCGCGCCGCTGCTTCGTGAAGATCCGGCTCTGCTCGGTGGCCCTGAGCTGGAAGAGTTCGTCGACGTCCCGGTCGACGGCGTTGTGCAGGTAGGCGACACCGGCGATCGGGGCACGTCGGTCGGAGAGCACACCGAGAAAGTCACCGAGGTACTCGCAGTAGTCACTGACCTGCACGCCCGGGTGCAGGCGCGGTTCGCGGGCGTGCTCGACCAGCACCAGCGTGTCGGACCCCTCGTAGGACTCCGCCCGCGACCACTGCTTGAGTTCCACCACCACGTAGGAGTCCTCGTCGGTGCGGGGGTGCGTGCCCACCAGGACCACGTCGACACGCTTGCTGGTCAATGGCAGTTGGTACTCGACGAGCATCTCGACCTGACCGAGTCCGGCATCGGCCAGATCCTGCGCGAGCACCGGCAGGCTCCGCTCCCAGGACCTGCGTTCGGCCGGGCTCACGCGACGGCCGATCGCGTCGATGATCCGGTCGGCGAGATCGCCGTTGGCGGCGTGACGGAGAAGTCCCTCGGCGGAGGTGCGGAACGCTGACAACACTTGCCCCCGGGCAGCACGAAATGATCGTGCGCATGGGGGGCGTGTCCGGTCGGCGCCGGAAGCCCGTCGTTACGCGCCTGTACGCGCCGGACTTTAGCGGAGAGATCATTTCTCCGCACGCACCGCTACCGCTTCGCCACCGAACCCTTGGCCTCGCTGACGGGATAGCGGGTGGCGACCTCGGTGAGCTTGTCCCGGGCGGCGTCCTCCAGGTCGATGTCGAGGACGTCCGCGAGTCGCGTCAGGTAGATCATCACGTCGCCGATCTCCGCGCGTACGCGGGCACCCGCCTCGGGGTCGGCCATGACCGCGCTCGCCTGCTCGGGGGTGAGCCACTGGAACTCGGCGAGCAACTCGCCGACCTCGCCCGCGAGGGCCATGGTGAGGTTCTTGGGCGTGTGGAACTGCTGCCAGTCCCGCTCGTCGGCAAAGGCGCGTACCCGCTCGGTCAGGTCTTTCACCGAGGCATGGTCTCACGGTGCGGGCCGCGAACCGTCGACCTGGCCCTACCGCACAGACTTCGACTACCATCAATGTATGGTGTCGCGTCGATCTCTCTTGCGGACGGTGCCGCTCGCCGCCGCCGCGCTAACCGCCACCCGAGACCGTTCCCGTTGGTGGAACGAGTCGTCCACCTCGACAGAACCGACCCGCGTCCCGCCCGACCCGGCCGCGATGGCCGCCGCCGCGACTGCGGTACGCGGCTTCTCCGCCGACCTCTACCGCGAGCTGGCGTCGAGTCGCCCCGGCGGTAACGTGGTGTGCGCGCCGTACTCGGTCAATCTCGCACTCGCGATGACGCGGGCGGGTGCCCGCTCGACCACGGCGGACGAGATGGATGCCGTGCTCCACGCGCCGAATCCGCGGCCCGGCGCGCTCGACAGCGGGCTCAACACCGTCGCACAGTCGCTCGCCAACCGGTACCAGAACGGTGACGGCGTCGCGCGGCCCCTGCTGACCACGGCCAACGCTCTGTGGACGAGGCTCGACCTGGGCCTGCGCCACGGTTTCCAGAACACTCTGGCCGGCTACTACGGTGCCGCGCCGCACCCGGTCGACTTCCGGGGCGCTCCGGAGGCGACCCGCCAGGAGATCAACACCTGGGTGTCCGATCGGACCAACGCGAAGATCCCGGAGCTGTTGCCCTCCGGTGTCCCGACCCCCGACACCAGTCTGATCCTCACCAACACGACCTATCTGAAGGCGGCCTGGCTCTACCCGTTCAGGGCGACGGCCACGGCGACGGAGCGGTTCACCAGGGACGACGGTGCCGGTGTCGACGTCGCGATGATGCGTGGGCCTTTCGACGGGATGGGCTACCAGGAGGGCGATGGGTGGCGCGCGGTCGACGTGCCGTTCGCAGGTGACGGACTGGGCATGGCGATCGTCATGCCGACCCGCAACGACCTGGCGGCGATCGAGGCCAACCTCGACGTCACGTGGCTGGGTGCATTGCTCACCGGCTTCCGGAACGCCCTCGTCGAACTGCGCCTGCCCCGGTGGACTTTCCGCCTGCCGGCGGAGTTGGCTGCCGCGCTGGGCAACCTCGGCATGCCGACCGCGTTCAGCTCGCGGGCCGACTTCACCGGCATGAGCACCGAACCGGCCCTGAGCATCGACGACGTGCTGCACGAGACGTTCATCGCCGTGGACGAGAAGGGCACGGAGGCGGCGGCCGCGTCGGCTGTCATCGTACGGCCGCCGTCGATCCCGCAGGGTCCGCAGTTCTTCGTGAACCGGCCGTTCCTGTACGTCATCCACGACCGGTTCACCGGTGTGCCGCTGTTCCTCGGGCGGGTGCACGACCCGCTGGTCACCGGCCCGTAGGGCGGCCTCCTCGCTGATCCGGGCGCCCGCCGCCTGCCCGGTGGCGCGCGCTGACCGGTCGGGCGGGTGTTACCGATGGGCTACGCCGATGAAACACGCCGCTGAGATCGTCGTCCATCGATCAAGGAGGCGGCGATGACGACACCCACCACGCGACGGCAGTTTCTCCAGGCGGTCGGGGTATCCGGCGGTGCCGGGGTGCTCTACGGGACGATGGGCGCGCTCGGGTTGGCCCCCGCCGCGCAGGCCGCACCGCCGTTCCGCGCGCCGAACCGGTCGGACTTCACGCTGACCGGGCGGTCCGCGAAGTCCGTCGTCGTGCTCGGCGCGGGCATCGCCGGACTGACCACGGCGTACGAGTTGGGCAAGGCGGGTTACCGGGTGACCGTGCTGGAGGCGCGGAGCCGCCCGGGTGGGCGTAACTGGACGGTGCGCGGTGGCACCAGCGAGACCGACCTCGACGGGCACACCCAGCGCGCCCGGTTCACCGGTGGGCAGTACATGAACGCCGGTCCGGCGCGGATCGCCCAGCACATGGTGACCATGGACTACTGCCGGGAGCTGGGCGTCCCGGTCGAGATCTTCGGCAACCAGAACGCCGACGGCTACTACTACAACGAGGACGTCGGTCCGCTCTCCGGCACACCGATCCGGCACCGCGAGGCGAAGGCGGACGTCTACGGGTACGTCTCCGAACTGCTCGCCAAGGCCACCGACCAGGGTGCGCTCGACGGGCAGCTCACCGCCGACGACAAGGAACGTCTGCTGGAGTTCCTGCGCGGATTCGGCGCCATCGGCGGCCGGGTGGCGGGGAACCCGGCGGCGAGTTGGCGGTACGCGGGCACCAACCGCCGTGGCTACCAGGTCGAACCGGGCGCCGGCAACGAGGCGGGTACGCCGAAACTGACCCCGCACTCCCTGCCGGACGTGCTGGCCAGCGGCGTCGGCCGGTACTTCTCCTTCGAGTTCGGCTACGACCAGGCGATGCTGATGTTCCAGCCGGTCGGCGGAATGGATCGCATCGCGTACGCCCTGGAGGAGGCCGTGGGGCGCGGACGCATCAGCTACGGCGCGGAGGTGCGGTCGATCTCGAACACCGGTTCCGGGGTCTCGGTCGTCCACGCCGGACCCGGCGGTCGGGTGCGGACCGTCACTGCGGACTTCTGCGTCTGCACGATTCCGCCGCCGGTGCTGGCGCGGATCCCGTCGAACCTGTCCCAGCCGGTGCGGGCCGCCCTCGACTACGCGGTGCCGACCGCCACCGGCAAGATCGGGTTGCAGTACCGGCGGCGCTGGTGGGAGCAGGACGAGAACATCTACGCCGGCATCACCAACACCAACCTGGACCTGTCCGCGATCTGGTACCCGTCCTACGGCTACCACGGCGCGAAGGGTCTGGTCATCGGCTACTACAACTTCGGTGCCAACGCCCAGTCGTACGCGGCCCTGCCGCCCGCCGAGCGGGAGGCCCGCGCCGTCGCCCAGGGCGTGAAGATCCACGGCGAGGCGTACCGCAGCGAGGTGGAGGCGTCGTTCTCGGTGGCCTGGGAGCGGACCCGCCACAGCGAGGGCGGCTGGATGTCGTGGCCCTCGCGGACCAGCGGTGGGCACTACGGGCGGCTGCTGGAGCCGGACGGTCGGGTCTACTTCGCCGGTGACCACCTCAGCCACTACATCGCCTGGCAGGCCGGTGCCTTCGAGTCGGCCCGCAAGGTCGTGTCCGACCTGCACGCCCGCGTGATGTCGACCTGAGCTGTCCGACCCCTCCTCGTCTGCCCGCCGGGCGGACGGGTGTCGCGCGCCCACCGGCCGGAACTTGTCGTACCCGGCCGGTATGACCGTCAGTGAACGGCACCGGCGTGGCAATCGGGGTTCATCGGACACGACAGGAGAATGGCGACATGGCCACACGACAACACACACCACACCAGGTCGGCACCACGCGCCACGGAGAGCCGCGATGACCGGCGTACGGGTGCTGGTCGGCACCCGCAAGGGCGCGTTCCTGCTCACCTCGGACGGTCGACGCGCCGACTGGACGGTCGACGGGCCGCACTTCGGCGGCTGGGAGATCTTCCACCTCACCGGCTCACCGGCCGACCCGGACCGGCTCTACGCCTCACAGTCCGGCGGCTGGTTCGGGCAGTTGATCCAGCGCTCCGACGACGGCGGTAAGACCTGGGCCACCGTCGGCAACGACTTCGCGTACACCGGCGAGGTCGGCGAGCACCTCTGGTACGACGGCACGCCGCGCCCGTGGGAGTTCAAGCGGATCTGGCACCTGGAGCCGTCCCGCGACGACCCCGACACCGTGTACGCCGGTGCCGAGGACGCCGCCCTCTACGTCTCGAACGACGGCGGCCAGAAGTGGACCGAGCTGACCGCGTTGCGGACCCACCGGACCGGCCCGTCGTGGCAGCCCGGCGCCGGTGGTCTCTGCCTGCACACGATCATCCTGGACCCGGTGCACCCGGGCCGGATCTACACCGCCATCTCGGCGGCGGGCGCGTTCCGCAGCGACGACTCGGGCGCGAGCTGGCTGCCGATCAACAAGGGCCTGCGGTCGGGGGAGATCCCCGACACCGACGCCGAGGTGGGCCACTGCGTCCACCACATCGCCCAGCACCCGTCGCGGCCGGACACGCTGTTCATGCAGAAGCACTGGGACGTGATGCGCAGCGACGACGCCGGTGCGAACTGGCGTGAGATCAGCGGCGACCTGCCCTCGGACTTCGGGTTTCCGATCGCGGTGCACGCCCACGAGCCGGAGACGATCTACGTCGTACCGATCAAGAGCGACTCCGAGCACTACCCACCGGAGGGGCGGTTGCGGGTCTACCGCAGTCGCACCGGCGGCGACGAGTGGGAGCCGCTGACCACCGGGCTGCCGCAGTCCGACTGCTACGTCAACGTCCTGCGCGACGCGATGGCGGTCGACACGCTCGACGAGTGCGGCATCTATGTCGGCACCACCGGCGGGCAGGTCTACCACTCGGCGAACGGCGGCGACACCTGGGCGCCGATCGTCCGGGACCTGCCCCCGGTGCTCTCCGTGGAAGTCCAGGTGTTGCCGTGATCCGGGTCGTCCTCCCGGCCCACCTGAAGACCCTCGCCAAGGTCACCGGCGAGGTACGCCTGGAGGTGGCCGGTCCGGACGGGGGGCCGGCCACCCAGCGCCTGGTGCTGGACGCGTTGGAGGCGCGCTATCCGATGCTGCTCGGCACCATCCGGGACCGGCACAGCGGCAAACGTCGCGCCTTCGTCCGCTTCTACGCCTGCGAGGAGGACCTCTCGCACTCCCCACCCGACGCACCGCTGCCCGAGGAGGTGCTCACCGGCGCGGAACCGTACATCGTCCTGGGCGCGATGGCCGGGGGATAGCGGGCCACCGTCGCGGCCGGGGGAGAGCCGACCGTCACAGCCCTCGGGCGAACAGCGCCAGCCGGACCCGGTTGGGGCTGCCGGTCTTGGTCATCAGGCTGGTGATGTGGGTCTTCACCGTGGTCACGCCGATGTGCAGCCGCTCGGCGATCTCCCCGTTGGACAGTCCCTCCGCGACCAGGTCGAGCACGTCCTGCTCCCGAGCGGTCAGACCGTCGACCGGTGCCGGTGTCTCGGCGCGGGCGTGCACCGCCCGAGTCACGAGGCGGCGCAGCACGTCCTGGCTGAACGGGCTGTCCCCGGCGGCGGCCCGCCGGACGCCCTCCAGCAGCTCGGTGGGGGGCGCGTCCTTGAGCAGGAACCCACAGGCGCCGGCGGTGAGCGCCGGATAGAGGTGGTCGTCGTCGCCGAACGTGGTCAACACCAGCACCCGGATGGCGGGCCGGTCGGCCAGGATGCGGCTGGTCGCGGTGATGCCGTCGACGCCCGGCATGCGCAGGTCCATCACCACCACGTCGGGGACCAACCGCGCCGCCAACGTGATCGCCTCGCGGCCGTTGTCGGCCTCACCGACCACCTCGATGTCGGGCTGCGCGTCGCAGAGCATGCGCAACCCGGCGCGGATCAGGTGCTGGTCGTCCACCAGCAGTACGCGGATCATGATGCCTCCACCGGGTGCGGCACGTCGCGGTCCGGCGTGGCGGGCAGCACCGTACGGACCCGCCAGCCGCTGCCGGTCGGCCCCGCCTCCAGGTGCCCGCCGAGGACCTCGACCCGTTCCCGCATCCCGGTGATGCCGTGGCCGCCGCCCGCCGGCACCGCCGTCGGGACCGCGCCGCGCCCGTTGTCCGTCACCTCCAGGTGCACCGCGCCGTCGACCACGGTGACGCTCAGCCGGGCCAGCGCGGCGGCACCGGCGTGCTTGGCGACGTTGGTCAGCGACTCCTGGGTCAGGCGCAGCACCGCCAGGCCCCGGACCGCGTCGAGTGACGCGACCGCCGGGTCGACCTCCGCCTCCACCGTCACCCCGGCCTGACGGGCCCGATCAACCGCCGCGCCGATCGCGGCCGGTACCGCCGACGGCTCGATCGCGGTGAGTGCCGCGTCGCCGCGTACGCCGTCCGGGTCGCGCAGCACCGCGACCAGCCGGCGCAGGTCGGCCAGGGCGGCGCTGCCGGTGCCGTGCACGTCGTCGAACACCTCGTCCACCCGGGGATCCAGGTCGGTCAGCACGTGCCGGGCCACGCCGACCCGCAGCACCATCGACGCCACGTGGTGCGCGACGACGTCGTGCAGTTCCCGCGCGATGGCGCTGCGCTCGTCGGCCCGGGCGGCGCGGTTCTCCGACTCGCGCCGCCGCTGCTCCTCCTCGGCGCGCTGCTGCGCCTGCCGGCCCAGCTCCTGCGTGGTCCGGATGACCAGGCCCAGCAGCACCGGCACACCGACGTCCACCACCAGCCCGGACGCCGTGGCGAGAAGCCACTCGACCGGTTCGCCCCGTACACCGGTCAGGTCGACCAGGGCCAGCAGACCGGCGCCCCACCAGATCGTGCGGGTCCGGCTCGCCCGCACGGTCAACTCCAGCAACGCCCACCCGGCGCCCACCTGGTTGATCATCACGTCGTCGATGACGTGGATCGCGACCGCCAGCAGCGCCACCTGCACCAGCAGGTTGCCCACCAGCCGGCGGAACAGCAGCAGCCCGGCGGCGAACGCGGCCACCGCCAGGACCAACTGCGTGGTGGTGGGCGTACTGGCGTGCAGCCCACCGAAGGAGAGGTAGAAGACGCCCGCGATGATGACCAGGACCATCCGCACGCGGGCGTCCCGCGCGTCGAACAAGCGACCCAGCCATCCCACGGTGACCAAGCCTAGGCCCTGCTGCTCGGCGCTGAGACCGGCCGGGTCCAGCGGGTACGCACCACCAGATAGACGGCCAGCCCGATCGGCCCGAGCAGAATCGTCGACACCAGCACCGGCGCCATGACCAGCGCGGGCATCCGCCGCTCGCGGCTGTCCCGCCACGCCCACGCCCCGACGAAGAGGTCGAACGCGATCATGTGCGCCCAGGCCGCCGCCGCACCGTCGTCGGTGCCCAGCAGGTCGCGGATGCCGTCCAGGGTCGGCGAGGCCACCGCCGGCAGCACGTCGCCCAACGCGGGGAGCACCAGCACCGTGTAGATCACCAGGACCGGGGCCACGATCAGCGGCGAGGCGATGATCCGGCTGGTCATGTGCCAGCGCGGCAGCAGGATCATCAGCACCCAGAAGGGCGCGGCCAGCGCGAACGTCAGCGTGAACAGGGCGCCGGTCACACCGTCACCTCGTTCCTCGCGGCGTCGGCCTGCGCCGGGCTGCCGTCGACGGGCGCGGCCACCGGTTCGGGTCGACGTGGGCGCGCGAGCACCGCACCGACGGCGACCACGGTCGCGACCAGCAGCGCCGCGGCGGCGCCCAGGGCTG
>NZ_SISL01000800.1:0-1225 GCF_004307965.1 Verrucosispora sp. SN26_14.1
GCCCGGCCCCGCCCCGCCCGGCCCCGTCGATCATGGAGTTGTGGCGCTCGCTTTGACCCTTTGTGCAGTCTTTGTCGAGGCCACAACTCCATGATCGACGTTCACGACGCCGCGTTGCAGCTCCCGGTCGACCTTGTCCAGCGCCGAAGGGCCAGAGCTCCATGATC
The DNA here is from genome assembly GCF_004307965.1 of Verrucosispora sp. SN26_14.1. Lineage (NCBI taxonomy): Bacteria > Bacillati > Actinomycetota > Actinomycetes > Micromonosporales > Micromonosporaceae > Micromonospora > Verrucosispora sp. SN26_14.1. The sequence goes on from NZ_SISL01000800.1 coordinate 168, forward strand.
GGCGCGGGCAGGGCGGGCAGGGCGGGCAGGACGGGCAGGGCGGGCAGGGCCGCGAGAGTCAGGCGGTCAGGGGAGGGTGCGGAGGTGGGGGGCGACGGTGCGGGCGAAGGAGTTGTTGTGGGTGACGTCCCAGTTGATCGACCAGGTCATCGCGCCACGCAGGCCGGGGTAGGTACGCGGCGGACGGAAGCTGCCGCAGTTGGTGCCCCGGGTGAGGCAGTCCATCGCGGCGTTGACCACGCTGGGCGCGACGATGCCGCCACCGGCAGCCCCGGGACCGGCCGGCAGGCCGAGCCCCACCTGGTCGGGCCGTAGCCCCGCCTCCAACTGGATGCAGGCCAGCGCGACGATGAAGTTGACCGTGCCCTGGGCGTACGCGGCGTTGTTGTCGCAGCCGAGCATCGCCCCGGAGTTGTAGAACTGCGTGTTCACCACGGTCAGGATGTCCTTGATGTCCAGCGCCAGCTTGAAGTAGCTGGTGGTGGGGTTCTGCATGTCGATGGTCTGCGGCGCCATCGCGATGATCAGTCGGCTGCCCACCTTCGCCCGCAGGGAACGCAGCGCCTGCCCCATGTAGGTCGGGTTCAGGCCGTTCTCCAGGTCGACGTCGACGCCGTCGAAGCCGTAGCGCTGGATCAGCGCGTACACACTGTCGGCGAAGGCCACCGCGGACGCCGCGTCGTTCACCGCGACCCGGCCGGTCTCACCGCCGACCGAGATGATCACCTTCTTGCCGCGGCTCTGGAGGGTGCGCACGTCGGCGGAGAAGTCGGCGTCGGTGTAGCCGCCGAGGGCGGCGGACAGGCCCGGGTCGATGGCGAAGGAGACCGCGCCGGGCGTGGTGGTGGCGTCGGCGAAGGCGACCGCGACCAGGTCGTACTCGGTGGGCACGTCCCGCAGCCGCAGCTCGACGGCCGGGTTGTCGAAGTTGTGCCAGTACCCGGTGAGGATGTGCTTCGGCAGGCCGGTGACCGGCGGCGGGCTGGTCGGCGGCGGTGTCGTCGGAGGTGGCGTGGTGGGCGGCGGCGTCGTCGGGGGCGGGGTGGTCGGCGGCGGGG
>NZ_SISL01000801.1:0-1225 GCF_004307965.1 Verrucosispora sp. SN26_14.1
GCCCCCGGGCCGTGGTGCGACGCCGGACCGGCGCCCGGGTCTTCTTCGCCGGTTGGCGCGCACGACTGTTGTTCGTGCCACCGCGCGGCGACGCGCCGCGTCGGCGACTCGCCTGAGAGGTACGGCCCGCCATAGCATCACCGTAACGGCGGGCCCCGGGATACGCCGGTCTTACTGGTCGCGTCCGCGTGTCGCAGCGCGGCCACCGCCGCGTGCCGTGATATTCGCCCCACGGAAGGGTGCCCGATGGCGTCGCCGGAGTTCGAGGACGGACCGTTGGCCGGCCATCCGTCGGCACTGCGGCCGTTGACGCACGACCTCGTCACGGCCGTGTTGGCGCACCGGGGCCACCCCGTCACCGCCGACGGGGGTGCGCTGGTCGGCCGGTGGGCCGAGGGCCACGTCTGGTTCCTGCGCGCCGGGGACGACGGCGAGATCCTCCAGGTACGCATCGTGGCCACGCCCGCCTTCGGCCTCGACGAGGTGCCCCGGTTGCACGAGTTCTGCAACACCTGGAACCACGACCTGTTCTGGCCCAAGGCGTTCGTCCACGTCGACGACGCCGGACGGGCCCGGGTCTGCGGCGAGGTGATCACCGACCTGGAACGCGGCGTCACCCCGCACCAGCTCGACCGGCTGCTCGACCGGGGCATCTCCACCGGCCGCCGGCTGGCCGCCGAGGTGGGCCGGCTCGTCGGGTCGGAGCGGCCGTGACCGGCTGGCCGACCGGTCCCGGACGTGGCCGCCAGCGCAGCCGGACCACCGCGCCGGTCCCCGGCGAACGGCCCGCCGACGCGTTGCACGTCGCCCGGGACATGCCGGACGGCGAAGCGCGCATCGCCGAGGTGGAACGCGTCGCCGTCCGCGCCGAGGCGGCCGGTGACCCGGCCACCGCCCGGGCCGCCTGGTCCGAACTGGTCGAGACGCACCTGCGCGGCGGCGAGCGGTGGCGCCTCTTCGAGCCCGTCCGGCGCTGCCTCGACGCCGCCGCCCGCGCCCGGTCCACCCCCGGCGGCCCCGACGACGAGACGCTGCGCCGCTACCGCCGGTACGCCGCCGAAGCCCTGCTCGGCACCCCGCGCATCGGCCTCGACCAGGCCGCCCACCTCCTCGACACCGACACGGGCCTGGGGGTGACGGCGGACCGGGACGACGCGGTGGTGGCGCAGGTGCGCTGCCGGATCGCCGACCATCTCGGCGACGAGCCCGCCGCCCGGCACTGGCT
>NZ_SISL01000802.1:0-1138 GCF_004307965.1 Verrucosispora sp. SN26_14.1
CCCGGACCTGCCGCGCCGCCCCCGGATCGGGCGCTCCCGATCCGGGGGCGGCGGCGGGCCGCTCAGATGTCCAGCGAGATGATGCCGTAGTCGTAGGCGTGCCGTCGGTAGACCACACTCGGCCGGCCGGACTCCTTGTCCTGGAACAGGTAGAAGTCGTGGCCGACCAGTTCCATCTGGAAGAGGGCGTCGTCGACGGTCATCGGCTCGGCGGGGTGGACCTTCTCCCGGGCGATGTGCCAGGGCTGTTCCGCCTCGTGTTCCTCCTCCGGCCGCTCGGCCACGGCGGTGGCGGTGCCGGACTCCGCAGGCGCGGCGAGCGCGGGCAGGTCGGTCACCGGCAGGCCGGCGGTGGCGGCGGCGACCGAGATCGGTGTGTGCCGCCCACGGTGTACGCGACGCCGGTCGGCCGCACGACGCAGCCGGGCGTCGAGCTTGGCGATGGCCGCGTCGAGCGCACTGTAGAAGTCGTCGGTGCAGGCCTCCGCCCGGATTACCGGGCCCCGGGAGTAGCAGGTGATCTCCACCCGCTGGCAGTGATCGGCCTGGCGCGGATTGCGCTCGTGGAACAGCTCCACATCGACACGAATAAGTTTGTGGTCGTAGCGTTCGATCTTCGCGAGTTTGTCTGCGACATGTACCCGGTAGTGATCCGGCACTTCGACGTTACGGCCCTTGACCACGATGTCCACGTGACCTCCCTCGATCGGATGGTCTTCGATCCGAGAAACCCGGTCGCGCGTGGCGGGGACGACCCCAGTCGGCGTCGACCGGTCAATACGGCTACGCCTCCTCTCACCGCCGGGGGTGGGTGGAATCGCCTTCCTACCCCCGACAGGCAAACGCTAACTCCTGTTCGCCCGGCCGTCACCCCCCGTCGCCAAGACCACCGGGTGATTTCCACAGCTCATACACGAAGGGGTGAAACGGAAACACAATCGGTTACGGTTGGCGCCTTCGCGCGGTCGCCGCGAGCACTGTCGCCACCGAGGGCGACCATCCGTGCGCGGTCAGCACCCGGCTGATCGCCGCCAGGGTGGCCCCGGTGGTGACGATGTCGTCGAGCAGCACCACCCGCGTCCCGTCCGGCACCGCCCCGAGGCCGGGGCGCATCCGGAACTGTCTCTTTTTCACATCT
>NZ_SISL01000803.1:0-1216 GCF_004307965.1 Verrucosispora sp. SN26_14.1
GGGCCCGGGTGGTGGCGGTCGACGTCGCCCCCGGTGCGCTCGACCTCGCCCGGCGCCTCGGTGCGGCGGTCTGTCTGGACGGGCGCACCCTGGACGGGCCGGACGCGGTGGCCGAGGCGGTCCGGGAGGCGACCGGCGGCGGCGCCCACCTGTCCCTGGACGCGCTGGGCAGTCACGCCACCTGCACCGCCTCGGTCCGTAGCCTGCGTCGCCGGGGGCGGCACGTGCAGGTGGGGCTGCTGCCCGCCGCCCAGAGACACCCGGTCGTGCCGATGGACCTCGTGATCGCGTACGAGTTGGAGCTGCGTGGCAGTCACGGCATGCCGGCGCACGCCTATCCGGAGTTGCTCCGGCTCGTGACCGCCGGGGTGCTGCGTCCGGCCGCGTTGGTCACCCGCACGATCGGTCTCGCCGACGTACCGCACGCACTGGCCACCATGGACGGTTCGACCGGCGGCGGGATGTGCCTGATCCGGCCCTGACACCGGCCGACGCCGCCCGCCGTTCGCCCAGGGTCAGCGCGACGACGGCGCCGAGCAGCACCGCCGATCCGACGGTGGCCGCCGGGGTGAGCCGTTCGTCGAGGAACAGCATCGCGATGACCGCAGCGGTGACCGGCTCGACCAGGGCGATCACCGACGCGGTGGTCGCCCGGATCGAGACCAGGCCGGCGAAGAACAGCGCGTACGCCAGCGCGGTGGGCACCGCACCGAGGTAGGCGAGCAGACCCAGCACCCGGCCGACGTCGCCCGCCGTGGGCAGGATCCCCTCGATCAACGCCAGGGGCAGCAGGCAGAGCATCCCCACCGTGAAGCCGCCCAACGCGGTCGTGCCGGCGGCTGCCCCGATGCCGTCCCGGCCACGCTTGCGGTGCAGCAGGGTGACCATGGCGTACCCGGTGGCGGAGAGCAACGCGCAGGCCAGACCGCGCAGCGGGGCGGATGCCGTACCCGCGCTGCCGCCGCCGACGAGGAGCAGCAGTCCGATCAGCGCCGAGGCCACGGTGAGGGCACCGGTGCGCCCCAACCGCTCCCCCATCGTCAGCCGGGATCCGACGGCGATCAGCACCGGCCCGGAGCCGAGGGTCACCACGGTGGCGACCGCAAGGCCGGCGTACCCGACGGCGGCGAAGTAGGCGGTCTGGTAGACGGCCAGGCCGATGCCGGTGGTCACCAGCGTGCGCCAGCCATCGCCCGGTCGGCGCCCGGGCGATGGC
>NZ_SISL01000804.1:0-1215 GCF_004307965.1 Verrucosispora sp. SN26_14.1
TGGTGAGGCCGGGGCAGATCGCGCCGCCGGGCGCGGATCACGGCGATGCCCCTCGTGGGTGCGCCGGGCCCGCGCCTGGCGCACCCCGCACGGATCCAACAACACGTGGCGCTCCGGACCGGTGTCCGCACGGTCAGGGTGTGACCTCACGCAGCCGGCGCCGCACGCCGAGCAGCACCAGTGCGGCCAGCACCAGGCCGCCGGCCATCGTGATCAGCATCGGGCTGGCGCCACCGGGCAGCAGCCCGGCCAGCGACCGCGACGCGGTGCCCACCGCCAGGTAGAGCCCGGCCCACGCGCCCGCACCGAGCGAGGCGAAGCCGAGGAAGCGCGGGTACGACATGTTCAGGCCGCCGGCCGCGAGCGGCAGCAGCGCGTTGAACACCGGCAGGAACGGGGCGACCAGCACCAGCCGGCCACCGTTGCGGCGCAGGATGCCCTCCGCGGTGGCCCAGCGGGTCTCCCCGACCCAACCGCCGACGCGGCTGCGGCGCAGGACCGCGCCCCACCGCCGGCCCACGAGGAAGGTCAGGGACCATCCGGCCAGGCACCCGACGACCACGGCGACGAAGGTCGCCAGCCCGGTACGGGGAGTGCCGACCGCCACAGCGGCGAGGATCGCCACGTCACCGGGGACGAGGACGCCGAACAGCGGGACCGCGTCGAAGACCATGACCACCCCGAGCACCGCCATCAACAGGGCGACGGGAAGTTCTCCGACCTGGGCCAACTGGTTTGCCATGCCTCGTACGCTATTGCCTGACCGCCGGTGTGGACATCGGGATTCTCCCCACACTGCGCGCGGTGTGCTCCGGGTCATCCCTGAGCCGTCTCCGCACCGCCCGGATCGTTCCGCCGCCACTCCCTGAGGCGCTTCGCCCGGCAAATCCGCTATTCACCGGTTACTGTCGGGAAGGTATCGGGCGGCCACCGGCGTGGAGCCGGCGGTCGCCCGCCTGGAACAGGGAGAGAGAACGCATGGCAACCGGCACCGTGAAGTGGTTCAACTCGGAAAAGGGCTTCGGCTTCATCGAACAGGATGGTGGGGGCCCGGACGTCTTCGTCCACTACTCGGCCATCGCGAGCAGTGGCTACCGGGAGCTGACCGAGGGCCAGAAGGTCGAGTTCGACGTGACCCAGGGACAGAAGGGGCCGCAGGCGGACAACGTCCGACCGATGTGACCCGTGCCGGGGTGGCGGCGGCCGGTCCTGCCG
>NZ_SISL01000805.1:0-1182 GCF_004307965.1 Verrucosispora sp. SN26_14.1
ATATGTGTATAAGCGACAGCCCTCCCCCGGGCGGGTTCACCGCGTTGATCAAGAAGTTTGTGCCACGCCCGGTCGGGATCGGTGGCCAAAACCTCTTGATCAACGCGGCCATGTCGGCGGGGTGGGGTCAGGTGGTGATCTGGTAGGTCGGGCGGATGGTGGCTCGGGCGAGGGTGTGGAAGGCCAGGTTGAAGCCGACGTATGCCGGTGAGGCGTCCGGCGTGAGGTCCAGGCGCTCCACGTCGAGGGCGTGCACCGCGAAGACGTACCGGTGCGGCCGGTCACCGGCCGGCGGCGCCGCACCGCCGAACCCCTGCACGCTGTAGTCGTTCCGGACGCTGAACGCACCCCGCAGGTCGCCCTCGGCGACACCACGCGGCAACTCGGTCACGTCGGCCGGGAGGTTGACCAGCACCCAGTGCCAGAACCCGCTGCCGGTCGGTGCGTCCGGGTCGAAACAGGTCACCACGAAGCCCTTGGTCTCCGCCGGGAAACCCGACCAGGCCAGGTGCGGCGACACGTTCTCCCCACCGGTGCTGTCGTGGGCATGCGCCGCGTCCATCGGCTCACCGTTGCGCACGTCGTCGCTGGTCAGCGTGAACGATGCGACGGTCGGCAGCAGCTCGTACGGGTCCGGGGCGATGGGTCGTTCCAGGGTCATCGACACAGATCCTTCCGGTGGAAGTGGTGTTCTGCGTCCCCCTTCATACCCTGTCGCGCGGCGCCAACCAGGAAAACGCGAGGTGTCCGCCGTAACCGAAGGCCGCTCACGCGGGTTGTCAGCCTGGCACCCATCGAGCGAGGGAGATCCGTGGCCGGCATCTGGCGCGACTTCGTCACCGCGGCCGTAGACGCCGTGCGTGACCGCGACGACGAGCAGCCTCGACCCGACGAACGCCGCCGGGCCGTGGACCGGCTCGCCACCGAGAAGATCCGCGAGAACCAGCAGGTACGCCCACCAAAGCGCTGAGCGCCGACGAGTCACGCCACCCCACCCCGCCTAACCCAGCCCCGCCCCACCCGGCCCCACCCGCCCCGCCGATCATGGACTTGCGGCAAGGACAAAGAAGGGCATTCAGGAGCTTTTCGCGTGCCTCCTGTCCATGATCGCGGCGGGCAGGCCCGTGACGCGGCAGGTGGCGGGGCGCGTGGACGGGTGCGGGCGCGTGGACGGGTGCGGGC
>NZ_SISL01000806.1:0-1207 GCF_004307965.1 Verrucosispora sp. SN26_14.1
GGCCGCCGCCGACGCCGCGCTGACCGCCCGGCTCGACGCCGTCGACGCGGAGGTGGAGGCCGAGGTGGAGGCCGCCGTCGTGGCCGCCCGCGAGGTGCCGTTCCCCGACCCGGCGACCATCAAGGAGTACGTCTATGTCTGAGTCGCTGCGGTACATCCAGGCCGTCAACGCGGCCCTGGCCTGGTCGCTGGAGAGCCGATCCGACACCGTCTACTTCGGTGAGGACGTCGCCCTGCCCGGCGGCCCGTTCGGTGCCACCAAGGGACTGCACAAGCGGTTCGGCAGCGACCGGATCTTCGACACCCCGATCTCCGAGACCGGCTTCCTGGGCATGGCGCTCGGCGCGGCCATGACCGGTCTACGACCGATCGCCGAGATCATGTACGCCGACTTCTCCTTCGTGGCGATGGACCAGATCGTCAACCAGATCGCCACCATCCGCTACTCCAGCGCCGGCCGGTGGAAGGCCCCATTGGTGATCCGGATGCAGCAGGGGTACTCGCCGGGCGCCTGTGCCCAGCACTCGCACTCGGTGGAGGCGTACTTCGCGCACACCCCCGGCCTGCGGGTGGCGCTGCCGTCCACCCCGGATGACGCGTACCAGATGCTGCGTACCGCAGTCGTCAGCGACGACCCGGTGGTGGTCGCGGAGGCCCGGATGCTCTACCCGACCCGGGGCCCGGTACGCACCGACGCACCGGTCGAGCCGATCGGTGGCGCCCGCGTGGTCCGCGACGGCCGGGACGCGACCGTGGTGGCCTGGTCCCGGATGGTCCCGGCAGCCCTGGCCGCCGCCGACCAGCTCGCCGCGGAGGGGATCGAGACCGAGGTGATCGACCTGCGGTGGCTCAACCCGCTGGACTTCGACACCGTCGGCGCGTCGGTCGCGCGCACCGGCCGCCTGGTCGTCGCCCACGAGGCGAACCTGACCGGCGGATTCGGTGCGGAGATCGCCGCCCGGGCCGCGTCCGAGTGCTTCGCCGACCTGCGGGCCCCGGTGGCCCGGGTGGCCGCCCCGGACGTGCCGATGCCGGCCGCCCCGGCATTGCAGAAGGCCGTGGTGCCCGAGGCGGAACACGTCGCCGAGGCGGTCCGCGGAACGGTCCGCCGGTGACCGGCGTCGCCCCGACGGCCGGCCTGCTCACCGGCCGCCGGGTGGTCGTCGTCGGCGGTGCCTCCGGCATCGGGCTCGCCACGGTCCGGGCC
>NZ_SISL01000807.1:0-1204 GCF_004307965.1 Verrucosispora sp. SN26_14.1
GGGCGAGGCGGTCGGTTCCAGCGTCGGCTCCGGCTGCTCCGACGGCGGCGGATCCTCCGGCTTGGGCCGGAAGTCCTCCTCCACCGGGCGGGGCTCCTCGTCGGGGCGGGGCAGCGGATCGAACGACACCCACCCCAAACCCTCGAACAACACCTCCGGCCACGCGTACGCGTCAGCGGCCCGCACCGGCCCGGCACCCGGCGCGGCGAACCCGACCACCACCCGCGTCGGCAACCCCGCCAACCGACCCAGCACCGCGAAGGAGGCAGCGAACTGCTCCGAGGTGCCCCGCTGCCCACCGGCGTTACGCGGTCCGAAGAGGAAGAACCCCAGATTCGGGTACGCGTGCCCGCTCGGGGCGTCGGCGACCAGCCGGTAGTGCTCGGCGAGCCACTGCTCGATCGCCGCCGCCCGCGCGTATGGGGCGCCGTTCTCCTCCACCAACTGGGCGGCCAACCGCCGCAGCTGCTCCGGCACTCCGTCGGCGACGTGCAGCACCCGCGCCACCTCGTCATCGGCCGGTGTGTTCGCGGTGGCCAGCAGGTTCACATCCGGGCGCTCCCGCGCCGAGGTCACCGTGTACCGCAGTCCGGGGGAGAGCCCGTCGGGACGGATCAGGGTGCCGGTGGCCGGGTCGTACGCCACCCGCGCCCCGGACACCTCCACCGGGGTGGGGACGGCAGGCAGGAGCCGTCCACTGAGTTCACCGACGGTGATGTCCTGCCGGAGAGTGTCCACGGTGGTGTCCGGGGACGGGTCGGGAGCCGGCAGGATCCGTCCGGCGTTGCGGTAGGTGGCCCCGACGCGCCAGGTGACCCCGTCGTAGTCGCTGAGCACCGCCAACCGGATCCGCACCCCATCCGGCGGCGCGCTGGCGTCGGGCCGCTCGGTGGACACCTGGAACAACTGCTGCTCCGGGTTGAGCGCCCAGCCGGAGATCCGGATCAGCGGGTTCTCGTCCAACGTCTGCACCTGCGGCGGCTCCACGTACCGTCGCGGGTCCACCGGGCGGGTGTCCACCAGTGCCGCCACCGCCGGGCCCAGCACCGCCGCCATCGCCACCACCACGGCGGTGCCGGCCGCCGAGGCGGCGGCCAACCGGAGCCGCACCCGGGCGCGTACCTCCGGGGCCAGTGCCGCCACCGGATCGGGGCCGGCGGGCCGGGCGGAGACGGCCAGCCCGAGCGCGGCGACCTGTCTCTGA
>NZ_SISL01000808.1:0-1197 GCF_004307965.1 Verrucosispora sp. SN26_14.1
GTCATGCCCGCCTCCGGGCGGACCCGACCCGGTGGGACCGGACCGCCTCGGCGGTCGCCTCCAGCGCCTTGCGGGCCCGGGGACGGTTGCGCGCGGCCACCCCGACGAAAAGGCAGTCGACCACGGTGAGCTGGGCGATCCGGCTGGCGGTGGCGCCGGAACGGTACGTCGTCTCCCGGGCGGCGGTGGTCAGGATGTGGTCGGCGACGTCGGTCACCGGCGAGCGCGGGAAGTTGGTCAGCACCACCGTGGTGGCACCTCGGCCCCGCGCCTGCTCCAGCACCTCCACCACGTCCGACGTGGTGCCGGTGTGCGAGATGCCGACCGCGACGTCGCCCCGGCCGAGCAGGGCCGCCGAGGTCAACGCGGTGTGCACGTCCGGGAAGTAGAAGGCGGTCCGACCGATACGGTGCAGCTTCTGCTGGAAGTCCGAGGCCACGAATCCGCTCGCCCCGGCACCGTAGATGTCGATCCGTCCGGCGGCGACGATGGCGTCCACCACCCGCTCGCAGACCGCCGGGTCGAGTTGCTCGGCGGTCTCCTCGACGGCACGGGCGTCGTTGAACGCGATGGTCGCGATGATCTGGGCGAAGTCGGCCCCGGGCGGGATGTCACCGCCCACCACCCGCGCGTCCGGCGGTTCGATCCGCCGGGCCGCCTCGGCGGCGAGCCGGATCCGCAGTTGCGGGTAGCCGTCCATACCGACCGAGCGGCAGAACCGGATGACGGTGGCCTCCGATGTCTGGGCGGTGGTGGCGAGGTCGGTGATGGTGCGCCGGGCCGCGTCGGCAGGGTCGGCGACCACCAGCCGGGCGACGCGCTGCTCGGCCGGTGACAGCGACGGGAGCAGGCCGCTGATGTGGACGATCAGTCCACCCGGCTCCTGACTCGCGGAAATCTTCGGACTCTTCCCCACGTATGAAACTTACTTTCACACGCCGTGAGCGTCAACCACGCCGCGCCCGCCCGACGGACGACACGTAGCGGGCGCACGACCACAGCCTGCCACCCGTCCGAAGGGGCCCGCCTCCTCCGGCGGGCCGGGTCCGGCCGGTCGGGTGGGGCCGACCGGGGGCCGACCGGACGGCGGCACTAGCGTGAAGCCATGACGCGACGCAGTGTGCTGGTCACCGGGGGCACGGGCGGGCTGGGCGGGGCGGTTACCGCCGCGTTCGCCGAGGCGGGCTGGCGGGTGGT
>NZ_SISL01000809.1:0-1186 GCF_004307965.1 Verrucosispora sp. SN26_14.1
CGCTGACGCCGGGTGCGCCGGAGCAGCCGACCACGATCGTCGCCGGGGCCGCCCCGGGCGCGGAGGCCACCTGGTCGGACGCGCCGCCGTTCAGCTTCACGTTCCGCGCGTTCGACGCCGGTCCGCTGCGCGTGCAGGACCCCGTGGTGGTCTCCCCCGCCTATCAGATCGCCTCGGTCTACATGGACGGCAGAGTCACCCACGACCGGCCGGTCGAGGATTCCGAGACGCCCGTCCGTCGGAATGGGAAGCGCCCCCCGGCTGCCGGCACCGACGCGACCCAGCGACCGCTGTACGCCTACCTGACGCTCTACCGGCCGGGCGCGTTCGACCCGGCGGGGATCGTCGGCGGCACCTCGTCGACGATCGCCGGCCGCCAGGCCGTCGAGTCGACCGTCGAGCCGGCCGGCCGGCAGTTGGCCTGGGAGTACGCCGACGACGCGTGGGCCGTGGTGACCGCCTACACCAGCACCCCCGACCCCTCCATCGCGGACCTGTCGGCGCTGGTCACCGCCCTGAAGCCGAGCCCGGCGGTGCCCGCCACGCTGCCGTTCCGGGTCGGCTACCTGCCCGCCGGCCACACTGCGGTGGAGGCCGGCTCGCACGCCCTGCCCGGCCTGGTCGGCATCGCGCAGGCCCGCGCGGGCAACTACGGTGGCGTGACCTACGCCGACCCGGCCCCGGCGACCACCGGCCTGACCGCGCCGTACGGTGACAACGAGAGCGCCACCATCCCGGGCAGTGTCAGCATCTACGTCATGCCCGCCTCCTCGTCCAACCAGCGGGCGAAGGCCGGCAAGACGAAGTGCTACCAGGCGTCGGGGGACGCGTTCTGCAACCGCTGGACCACGGACGGCGCGGTGCAGGTGCAGGTGCTCGGCACCGGCGGGCTCTCCGTCGCGGAACTGACCAGGATCGCGGAGTCGGTCGAGGTGGCCGACGTGAACGACGAACTCACCTGGACCCCGGTGCCCCAGGCGCGGTAGCCCCTGGCCGACACCGACGATCCCGCTCGTCCGGCGCCGTGTCCCCGCCCCCGGGGGCACGGCGCCGTCGCCTGCCACCGTCCCTCATTTGTCCACAATGGAGGAACACGAGTCCATGCGCCCCAGAAGATTCCTACCGGCCGCCGTGGCCCTGCTGCTCGCGGCCGGTCTCGTTCCGGCGTCCCCGGCAGCGGCCGACG
>NZ_SISL01000081.1:0-17672 GCF_004307965.1 Verrucosispora sp. SN26_14.1
GGCCTCAGGACTGGCGGCGTGGCCTCAGGGCCGGCGGCGTGGCCTCAGGGCCGGCGGCGTGGCCTCAGGGGCTCGCGGCGAGGAAGACGAAGGCGGCCAGGAGCACCAGGTGTACCCCGCCCTGGAGCAGGGTGGCCCGTCCCGGCACCACGGTCAGCACGCCGGTGACCACGGTCAGCGCGAGCAGCGTCACCTGGGTCCCGCCCAGGCCGAGCAGCAGCGGCCCCTCCAGCCAGATCGAGGCGATCGCGATCGCCGGGATGGTCAGCCCGATGCTGGCCATCGCCGAGCCGAGCGCGAGGTTCAGGCTGATCTGTACGCGGTCCCGGCGGGCCGCGCGGGCGGCGGCGAGCGTCTCCGGCAGCAGCACCAGCAACGCGATGATGACGCCGACGAACGCCGGGGGCAGGTTCACCGCGGCCACGCCGGCCTCGATCGCCGGCGAGACCGACTTGGCGTCGCCGACCACGGCCACCAGGGCGACCAGCAGCAGCCCCAGGCTCGCCATGGCCTGCCGGGTCGACGGCGGATCGGCGTGCGCCTCCTCCGGCAGCACCTCCCCCTCGCTGCCGACGGGCAGGAAGTAGTCCCGGTGCCGACCGGTCTGCACCATCACGAACAGCGCGTAGAGCGCGAGCGACACGACCGCCGCGAAGGTGAGCTGGGCGGGGCTGAACTGTGGGCCGGGACGACCGATGGTGAACGTCGGCACCACCAGGCACAGCGTGGCGAGGGTGGCCACGGTGGCCAGCGCACCACCGGTCCCCTCCGGGTTGAACACGGCCAGCCGACGGCGCAACGCGCCGATGAGCAGCGACAGGCCGAGGATGCCGTTGCAGGTGATCATCACGGCGGCGAAGACGGTGTCCCGGGCCAGCGACTCGGTCTTCTCCCCGCCACTGATCATCAGCGTCACGATCAGCGCCACCTCGATGACGGTGACCGCCACCGCCAGCACCAGCGACCCGTACGGCTCACCGACCTTGTGCGCGACCACCTCGGCGTGGTGCACGGCCGCCAGCACCGCGCCGGCCAGGAAGAGCGCCACCACGATGACCATCACGCCGGTGAGCCTGCGGTCCCAGGTCAGCCCCAGCACCAGCAGCGCGGCGACGGGCACCGAGACGGTCCAGGTGGTCATGGCGCGACGCAACGCGAGCATGATCTGGATCCTGCCAGCAATAATGATCATGAGCGGCGAAGCGGCGAAGACTCCCCCGACCGCGCCCGCTGCGATGTAAGGAGGGGACCCTTCCTATACCGGAGGCGTTAGCAGGGGGCCCTTCCTTTCACACAGGCCGCCGCGCCTGCACGCAGCCCTCACTCGACCCGCGCGTCGACGGGTCCGACCCGCAGCACCCCGTCGGTCAGCGGCGTGCAGCGCACACCGCCCTTGCCGCGCAGTCCGCGCCACGCGCCGGGCCCGATCGTCACGTCCATCCAGGCGCACGGGTGCGCCGGCCGGTTGACCCGCAGCCGCACCGGCCCCTGCCCCGAGTCCAGCACCAGCACCGAGCCGACCAGGCCGTCCACGTCGACATCACGGATCAGCACGTTGCGCCGGACCTGCGCCAGCCCCGCGCCGGGCGGCAACGACTCGACCGCGATGACCGTCACGCTCGCCCCACGGTGCGCCGGCTTGCCGAAGTACCGGTCGCCCACGATGCCCAGTTCCGCGCGGATCCGGATCTCGTCGACCAACTCGCCGTCGGGCGCGGGCGCCGGCCCGTCCGAGGGCCGCCCCACGTAGCGGTGCGTGGGCGAGGCCAGCAGCTCGACGATCTCCGGCATGGCACGACTGTACGGGCGAGCGACGTGACCGCTCCGGCCGCTCGTACTTTGGGCCGATCCGACGGGTCCGCCCCGTTCCTACGATGGAGTCGTGTCGGGTCTGTTGCGTTCGGTGTGGGAGGAGCCCGCCCCGCCCGACGCGCCGAGGCGCGTGTGGCGGGACTGGCTGCTGCTCGCGGTCCTCGTGCCGGTGGCGCTCGTCGAGGGGCTCGTCCGGCCCGAGCTGGCCTGGCGACCGCTGTCGGTGGCCGTGGCGGTGGCGCTGACGGCCACGGTGCTGTGGCGCCGGACCCGACCGCTACCGATGGTCGCGCTCGCCTTCGGCACCTGCGCGGTGATTCCCCTGCTGACCGACCGGCAGGCCCTTCAGCAGGACGTCCTGGTCTTCGTCCTGCTGCTGGTGTACGCGCTGTTCCGATGGGGTTCCGGGCGGGCCGCCGTGATCGGCGGCGTGATCGTTCTCGGCAAGCTGGGTCTGTGGGTTGCCGCCGGTCAGGCCGGTCCCGCGGACACAGTCGCCGCCTTCGTCGTGCTGTTCGCGGCCGCCACGCTGGGCAGCAGCGTGCGGTACCGGGCGCGGGCCCGGCAGCGCGAGCTGGACCAGGTCACGCTGCTCGAACGGGAACGACTCGCCCGCGACCTGCACGACACCGTCGCGCACCACGTGTCGGCGATGGCGATCCGGGCCCAGGCCGGGCTCGCCGTGGCGGCCACCCGTCCGCAGGCGGCGATCGAGGCGTTGCACCTCATCGAGGCCGAGGCGTCGCGGGCACTGGCCGAGATGCGCGGCCTCGTCCGGGTGCTGCGGACCGACGAACCGGCCGCGCTGTCGCCCGCGCCACGCATCGCCGACCTGGCCCGGTTCGCAGCGGAGGCACCGGACGGCCCGGCTGTGGAGGTGCAGATAGTCGGAGACGCCGACGGCATCACCCCGTCCGTGGACCGCACGGTCTACCGGCTCGTCCAGGAGTCGGTCACCAACGCCCGCCGGCACGCACGGCACGCGACCCGCATCCGGGTACGCGTCGAGGTGGACGACGCCTCGGTACGACTGCGTGTCAGCGACGACGGCGAGAGCCCCACCGGACCACTGTCCGGATCCGGGTACGGGCTCGCCGGGATGGTCGAACGCGCGGCGCTGCTCGGTGGCAGTTGTGCCGCCGGACCCGGTCCCGAGCAGGGGTGGATCGTCGACGCGGTCCTGCCCCGGGCCGGGGTACCCGCGTGACCCGGCCGGCGGCCGGAGGACCGGACCCGTCCGCCGCCGACGGCCACCGGCGGATCAGGGTGGTCGTCGCCGACGATCAGGAGATCATCCGGAGTGGACTCACGATGATCCTCGACGCCCAGCCGGGCATCGAGGTCGTCGGCACGGCCGCCGACGGTCACCACGCCGTCGAGATGGCCCGGCGGATGCGTCCCGACGTGTGCCTGTTCGACATCCGGATGCCCGGTGTGGACGGCATCGAGGCGACCCGCCGGCTCGCCGGGCCCCGAGTCGCAGATCCACTCGCCGTCGTCGTCATCACCACCTTCGACCTCGACGAGTACGTCTACGCCGCGCTGCGCGCCGGAGCCCGGGGCTTCCTGCTCAAGGACGCCGGCACGGCGCTGCTGGCCCAGGCGGTGCGCGCCGCGGCCGACGGTGACGCGCTCATCGCGCCCAGCGTCACCACCCGCCTGTTGCGCGCCTTCGCCGACGCCGGACCGGCCGCGCCACCCCGACAACCGGTGGACCGGCTCACCGAACGGGAGGAGCAGATCCTCACGGCGGTGGCCCGGGGACGGACCAACAGCGAGATCGCGGGCGAGTTCCACGTCAGTCTCAGCACGGTGAAGACGCACGTGGCGAGCCTGATGGCCAAGCTCGGCGCCCGGAACCGGGTCGAGATCGCCATCTGGGCGTACGAGACGCACCGGGTACGCGGCCGGTAGCGCTGCTCCTCCCGCCGACACACGACCGCCGTAAGGACGAGCCGGGGCTCCCTCCGAGGACCGACGGGGCCCGAGCCCATGCACCGATGAGTGCACACCGTCGCGCGCCGAGCATCGGGTCATGTCCACGAACCGCTTCCTCCGCAGACACGAGTGGGCGATACCCACCGGCCTGATCCTGCTCGCCCTCGTCCCGGTGGTCGCCGGGGTCGTCCGGACCGTCGAGCTGTCGAGCCATCCGACCGTGACGCCGGCCAACGCCCGCTTCGTCGCCGACCCCGCGCCGGTGCTGGTGCACATCGTCACGGCGAGCCTGTACTGCCTGCTGGGCGCCTTCCAGTTCATGCCCGGCTTCCGACGTCGGAGACCGGGATGGCACCGCGTCGCGGGTCGGCTGCTGGTGCCGGCCGGTCTCCTCGCCGCGCTCTCCGGCATGTGGATGGCCGCGTTCTATCCCCTCCTGCCCATCGACGGTGCGTTCCTCATCGGCCTGCGGCTCCTGTTCGGCGGGGCGATGGCCGGGTGCGTCGTCCTCGGTCTCCGCGCGATCCTGCGGCGCGACGTCAGCCGGCACCGGGCGTGGATGATCCGTGGGTACGCCATCGGTCAGGGGGCCGGCACCCAGTTCCTGACCCACCTGCCGTGGCTCGTGGCCGCCGAACCACCGGGCGAGCTGACCCGGGCGTTGCTGCACGCCGCCGGCTGGTTGATCAACCTGGCGGTGGCCGAACGGATCATCCGCGCCGGAGCGGCGGGACCGCTGTTACCCGCGCCGACCGTCTCGCGCCAGGGCCGGACGCGAACGGGCGAGACGCGCCGGGGCCGAGCGGAGACGGGCCGAACGTGAGCGGACCGGCCCGCCGGACGGGCGAGACGCGGACGGGCGAGACACGGACAGGCCAAACGCGGACAGGCCAAACGCCGACGGGCCGGACCTGGACGGGCCGGGCGCGAACGGTGGCGGGCGGAGACCGCTGCTGAGGTCGAGCCGCCGGGTCAGGCCATGGACTTCACGCCGTCGATCGCCTCCCGGATGATGTCGGCGTGCCCGGCGTGCTGCGACGTCTCGGCGATGACGTGCAGCAGCACCCGTCGGGCCGACCAGCGGGCACCCGGCTCGAACCAGGGCGCCTCGGGCAGCGGCTGGCTCGCATCCAGGTCGGGCAGGCTCCGGATCAGCTCGTCGGTGCGGGCCGCGACCTCGTCGTACGTGCTGAGCACCCCGGCCAGGGTCTCGCCCGGCAGCAGCCGGAACGACTGCGCGTGGCGCTCCTGGGCGGCGGGGTCGTCGTGGTCCGGTGTCTCGGCCGGACCGTCGACGATGAAGTCGGCCCAACCTCGTTCGACCTCCGCGACGTGCTTGATCAGACCGCCGACGCAGAGCGCGCTGACCGTGCTGCACGTCGTCGCCTGTTCGTCGGTCAACTCCCGCGCGGCGCTGCGCAGGAAGAAGCGTTGCTGACGCAGCGCCTGCAGCAGATCCGCGCGCTCGGGTGACAGGCTGCTCTCGGTCATGGCTGGTCCCTTCGTCGGCGTCCACCCGACGCTATCGGTGACCACCGACAACTCCCGGGACGTCGCACGGGCGGGACCACGACCCGGCTACCGGCTGCCGGTCAACACCTCGCGCATCCGGTTGATCTCGACGCCCTGTTCGACGACGACGCCGCTGGCGAAATCGTTGATGATGATGTCGGTGCCGAGTGTGAGGACCTCGTTCGCCATCGCGATGGCGCCCTGGTGATGGTCGGTCATCATCGCCACGAACATCCGGTCGAAGTCGGCGCCCCGGGCCGCGGTCAGGCGGTTCAGCGCATCCGCCGTCTGCATGCCGGCCATCTCGTGCCGGTGCCCGTCGCCCGAGTTGCGGTCCAGGCCACGGTCGGTCAACCAGCTCTCCAGGGTCTTGATCTCCGGGTCCTGAGCGGCCAGGATCCGGTCCGCGATGATCTTCAAGTTCGGGTTCTCGGCCCGGTCACCGACCAGTTTGGCCATCACCAGGGCCTGCTCGTGGTGCGGGATCATCATCGTGACGAAGCGGGTGTCGGCGTTGTTGTGCGGCGGCCGGGCCATCGGTGACATCTCGTTCGCCGCCAGGGTCTTCGCCGGTTCACCGGGTCCGCCCGGCATCAGCACCGGAGCGGTGGCGTCCGGGATGCCGGGCAGGTCGAGCGGCGCGGGCTCGTTCGTCTGCGCCGTCGGCTCGGGCCCACTGTCCGGCCACGACACCGCCACCGCGATCCCGACGGCCAGCACCGCGAGTACGGCCAACTCGATCAGCACAAGCTTCCGGGACTGTCGCAGCAGCCCACGAATCCGCACACCTAGCACAACTCGACTCCCGCCGTTCACCGTTGGCCGGGATGGTAGCGCGGGCCTGAGCTGCGACGGGAGGCCCACGATCGACAGAACGATCGTTTAGCCCCACCTGCGCCAGTTTGCGTCGAGACATCGGCGGTCGTGTTGCTAAACCGTGACCACATGGCCGACGATCGAGCACCACCACAGGGTTAACCTCCGCTAACCCTGCTCATCCTTGACGAAGGGTGTTCCTACATGTTCAAACCGACCCCACGAGGGAACCGGAGGCTGGCGATCAGCCTGGCCGCCACAGGTGCCCTTCTCGTCGCGGGTGTCGCGGTGGCGCCGTCGAGCAGCGCCGCCGAGACCGCCGCGAACACCATCCCGGCCGTCGACGAGATCGTCAGCAGCCCCAACCTCACCCAGATCGCCAACGTCCCGAAGTTCGGCGGGTTCGCCAGCGAGGCCGCGTACAACTCGGACCTGGCGTTCCAGGACAACCACGTCATCGCCGGCAACTACAACGGGTTCAGCATCTTCGACGTCAGCAACCCGGCTTCACCGCAGGTGGTCAGCCAGGTCGTCTGCGTCGGAGCGCAGGGTGACCCGTCGGTCTACGGGAACCTGCTGTTCCTCGCGGTCGACTCGCCCCGCAGCGACGACTCGTGCAGCAGCAGCGCCGGTTCGGTGGCCCAGGAGAGCTCCTGGGAAGGCGTCCGGATCTTCGACATCAGCGACAAGGCGAACCCGCGCTACATCAAGTCGGTCCGCACCGACTGCGGTTCGCACACCCTGACGCTGGTGCCGAGCAAGGACGACACGAGCGTCTACGTGTACGTCCAGTCGTACAGCCCGTCGAACAACGCGTTCTACTGCAAGCCGCCGCACGACAAGATCTCCATCATCGACGTACCGCTGGCGAACCCCACCAGCGCCTCCGTGGTCGCCACCCCGGTCCTCTTCCCGGACGGCGGCAACACCAACACCAGCGGCTGCCACGACATCACCGCCTACCCGGACCTGGACCTGGCCGCCGGCGCCTGCATGGGTGACGGCGTCCTCATGGACATCTCCGACCCGGTGAACCCGGTGGTCCTGAGCCAGGTGCGCGACACCAACTTCGCGTTCTGGCACTCGGCCACGTTCAACAACGCCGGCACCAAGGTCGTCTTCACCGACGAACTCGGCGGCGGCAGCGGCGCCATCTGCACCCCGGCCTACCGGACCAACCAGGGTGCGAACGCGCTGTACGACATCGTCGGCTCCGGCGCCGACCGTCGACTGGTCTTCAAGAGCTACTTCAAGATCCCGAGGGAGAACAGCGCCCTCGAGAACTGCGTGGCGCACAACGGCTCGCTGATCCCGGCGATGGGCCGCGACATCATGGTCCAGGCGTGGTACCAGGGCGGCATCTCGGTCATCGACTTCACCGACTCGGCCAACCCGGTCGAGATCGCCTTCTGGGAGCGGGGCCCGCTGTCCGACACCCGCCGGATCCTCGGCGGATCCTGGTCGACGTATTACCACAACGGTTACATCTACTCCAACGACATCCAGAAGGGACTCGACGTCCTCAAGCTGGACGACCCGCTGACGAACAACGCCCGCGCGGTCGTGGCCTTCGACGAGCTGAACGTGCAGACCCAGCCCAGCTACCCGGAGTGCACCACCGTCCTGCGCGGTCGGCACAACGGCAGCATGACCATCTCCTCCGGCATCACCTGCATGGACGGGGTCACCCAGAACGGCGCCATCAAGGTCAACCCGGGTGCCGGTCTGATCGTGTTCAACTCGAACCTGAACGGCGCGATCCACGCGCACAACGCCTCGGTGGTCTCGATCGTGGAGAGCCGGGTCAACGGTTCGGTGAACGCCGTCGGCGCGACCATCCGTGACACCAAGGTCAACGGGTCGGTGCGGACGAGCTGATCCGCACACCCCGTAGACAGCACCACCTCCGGCCCGGCGGTCCCCGCCGGGCCGGAGCCCGTCCCACCCCGGAGACGTCGGGTGACCTGCCGGGACGTGGCTGTCGGAGCGGCCTGTTACGGTCTCGCCGCTATCGCGGTCAGGTCGGAGGTCTCAGAGTGTTCAGAACGCACGCGTCGTCGTTCGCCGGTCTTCCGGTGCTCCCGTTCACGCCGGGGATGGAGGTGCCGGCCGATCCGTCGGCGGTGGCCTGGCGGCTCGAGGTGGGGGATCTCGACGACGAGCCGGAGCCCGAGGAGTTCGTCGCGCTGGTCGAGACGATGCTCAAGGAGGTTCCGGCCGATTCGGTCCGCGCCGTCGTCATCGGCGAGTGGGGCATGGCGTACGAACGGCCGCTTCCGGTCGACCTCCTGGTGAACGCGGCGTCGCAGTGGACCGGGCTCCGGGCGATCTTCCTCGCCGACCTGGTCTCCGAGCAGTGCGAGCTCTCCTGGCTGACCCACGACGACATCACCGCACTGCTCACGGCCTACCCGCAGCTGGAGACGCTGTGGGTGCGCGGCGGCGAGGGCCTGCGGCTCGACGCCATCCGGCACGTCGGCCTGCGGGAGCTGCGGTTCGAGTCCGGTGGCCTGCCCGGCACGGTGGTGCGGGCGGTCGGTGAGTGCGACCTGCCGAATCTGGAGCTGCTGGAGATGTGGCTGGGTCGATCGGACTACGGCGGGGACGCGACCGTCGACGACCTCACCCCGCTGCTCGCCGGCGCCGGACTGCCGGCACTGCGACGGCTCGGCCTGCGCAACGCCGACATCGCCGACGTGGTCGCCGGGGCGGTCGCCACCGCACCGGTGGTGCCCCGGCTCTCGGTGCTCGACCTGTCGATGGGCAACCTCACCGACGACGGGCTCGCGGCGCTCCTGGCCGGGCAGTCGCTGACCCACCTGGCCGAGCTCGACCTGCACCACCACTATCTGTCCGAGCAGGCACAGCAACGTGCCGTGGCGGCCCTGCCCGGCGTGCGCGTGGACGTGTCCGAGGGGCGGACCCCGGACGTGTACAGCGGCCGGACCTACCGCTTCACCGCGGTCGGGGAGTGATCGGGCATGACGTTCTCTTCGCACCTCGCTGAGTTCGCCGACCGTCCGGTGGTCGAGTTTCCGCTGGAGGGGCCGCTGCCGACCGTGACCGGCCCGGTCTCGTGGCGCGTCACCCGTCCGGAGTTCGACGACGACCAGGAAGACGCGCTCTCCGAGGAGTTCGCCGCCACCTTCGAGCGGTTCGTCGCGCAGCTCGGCGAGACGGTGGAGTCGCTGGTCATCGGCGCCTGGGGGTACGCGGCCTTCAACCCCGCGCCGATCGCACAGATCTGCGCGGCAGCCGATCGACTGCCCGCCCTGCGGGCCCTGTTCCTCGGGGACATGACCTTCGAGGAGTGCGAGGTCTCCTGGATGAAGGTCGGTGACGTCAGTCCGCTGCTGACCGCGTACCCGGAGTTGGAGGTGCTCTGGGTACGCGGGGGCGAGGAGTTCGACTTCTCCCCCGTCCAGCACGCCAACCTGCGCGAGTTGGTGGTGCAGAGCGGCGGGCTGTCCCGCGAGTTCGTCGGCGCGGTGCTCGACTCCGACCTGCCCGAGCTGGCCGACCTCGAACTGTGGCTCGGCACCGACGACTACGGCGGCACCACCGAGATGGGGGACCTCGCCCCGCTTCTGGCCGACGAGCTCTTTCCGGCGCTGCGCCGGCTGGGTCTGTGCAACGCGATGATCACCGACGACGTCGCGAAGGCCCTGGCGACCGCGCCCGTGGTGCGCCGCCTGGAGGTGCTGGACCTGTCCCACGGCACGCTGAGCGACGAGGGGGCGGAGGCGCTGCTCGCCGGTCAGCCCCTGACCCACCTGACGGTGCTGGACCTGCACCACCACTACCTCTCCGAGGAGGTCGCCGGTTCCGTGGTCGCCGCTCTGCCGGACGTCCGGGTAAACGTCTCCGACCCGCAGGAGGCGGAGGAGGACGACGGCGAGAGCTACCGCTACGTCGCGGTGTCGGAGTGACATGCGGTTGACCGTGGTCGGTAATCCCGGCAACCGTCGGGTGTCGATGTTCAGCGACGCGGTGCTGGCCGCCGGCCTGCCCCGCCCCGAGGTGCTGCCCTGGTTCGACGTGCTGACCGGGGCGGCACCGCCACCGGCCGGCACGCTCGTGCGGGTGGACTCGCCCGGGGAGGACGCCCGGGTCGACCGGTTGCTGCGCCGGTCGGCCACCGTCGCCCGGCACGGCGAACTGGTCGGCCTCGCCGACGCGTACGCCGGTCTGGTGGACGGCATGGCCCGGGTGGCCGCCGGTGGCGCGACCCTGCTCAACCCGCCGGCGGACGTCGCGGTGCTCTGTGACAAGCGGCGCTGCCACGCGCGCCTGGCGGCGGCCGGTGTGCCGGTGCCGGACGCGCTGCCACAGGTCGGCGGCTACGCCGAGCTGCGGTCGGCGATGGCGCAGGCCGGTTGGGGTCGGGTGTTCGTCAAGCCGACGCACGGCTCCTCGGCCGCCGGGGTCATCGCGTTGGCGGTCGGCACCGGTCGGGTGCAGGCGGTGACCACGATCGAGCACACGCCCGAGGCGCTGTTCAACTCGTTGCGGCTGCGCCGCTACACCGACGAGGCGGAGGTCGCCGCCATCGTCGACCGGCTCGCGCCGGAGGGTCTGCACGTGGAGCGGTGGCTGCCCAAGACCGGGATCGGTGACCGGGTGGTCGACCTGCGGGTGCTGGTGATCGCCGGTCGACCACACCAGGTGGTGGTGCGGTCGGCGCGGGGGCCGCTGACCAACCTGCATCTCGGCAACGCACGCGGTGATCTCGACGAGGTGCGGCGGGCGGCCGGGGCCCGGCAGTGGTCGGCGGCGATGGAGACGTGCGAGCGGGTCGCCGCCTGCTTCCCCGACTCGCTGCACGTCGGCGTGGACCTGATGTTCCTGCTGGGATGGCGGCGGCACGCGGTGGCCGAGGTCAACGCCTTCGGTGACCTGCTGCCCGGGGTGCTGGTCGACGGACGGGACAGCTACGCCGCCCAGGTGCACGCCCTGACCGAGGGCGGATGGCGTCCCGGGCAGGCACGCACGGTCCCGCCGGAGGTGGTCGGGTGCGGAGCCTGATCGGGAGCCACGACCTGCTGCTGGTCACCCTCGACACGCTGCGCTACGACGTGGCGTCCGAGCTGGCGGCGGCGGGCCGGACACCGCACCTGACGCGGGCGCTGCCGGGCGGCAGGTGGGAACGCCGGCACTCCCCGGCGAGCTTCACCTACGCCGCGCACCACGCCTTCTTCGCCGGGTTCCTGCCCACGCCGGTGCCCCCGGGTCGACACGAACGGCTGTACGCGGCGGCCTTCCCGGGCAGCGAGACCTCCGGTGCCGACACGTGGGTGTTCGACGCCCCGGACCTGCCGACCGCGCTCGCCGACGTCGGCTACCACACACTCTGCCTGGGCGGCGTCGGCTTCTTCAACCTGCGGAGCCCGCTCGGGGCGGTCCTGCCGGGGTTGTTCCGCGAGGCGCACTGGGAGCCGGAGTTCGGCGTCACGTCGCCCACCTGCGTGGACGCCCAACTCGACCGGCTGGCGGCGGTGGTGGCCGACGTGCCGCCGACCCGGCCGCTGTTCACCTTCCTCAACGTGGCCGCCCTGCACCAGCCGAACCGGCACCACCTGCCCGGCGCGCAGGACGACGACCTGTCCAGCCACGCCGCCGCCCTGGAGTACGTGGACGGCCGGATGGAGCGGCTGTTCTGCCTGGTCAGCGGCCGAGGGCGGCCGGTTTTCACGATCATCTGCTCCGACCACGGCACCGCGTACGGCGAGGACGGGCACACCGGCCACCGGTTCGGCCACGACGTGGTGTGGACCGTCCCGTACGCGCACTTCACCCTGCACCCTGGAGAATGGTGACCAGCACCGACGTGGGCCTGGACGGTTCGCCGTACCAGCAGTACCTCTACGCCTACCCGCACAAGACCTCGTACCGTGCGTTGCGCCCCCGTCCGTCGTTGACCGACGTGTGGCGGGAACAGGCACGCGACGCCCTCTTCCTCTATCTGCACGTGCCGTTCTGCGAGATGCGCTGCGGGTTCTGCAACCTGTTCACCCGGGCCAACGCGCCCGCCGAGCAGGTCACCGCCTACCTGCGGCAGCTTCGTCGGCAGGCCGAGCAGATCGCCGAGGCGCTCGGCGGCTCGACCGGGTACGCCCGTGCGGCCTTCGGCGGCGGGACCCCCACCTATCTGACCGCCGACGAGCTGACCGAGCTGTTCGGCATCGCCACCACGATCCTCGGGGCGCGGCTGCCCGGCGTACCGCTGTCGGTGGAGACCTCGCCGGCCACCGCGACGCCGGACCGGCTCGCGGTGCTGGCCGCGTTCGGCACCACCCGGGTCAGCATCGGGGTGCAGAGCTTCCTCGACGTCGAGGCCCGTGCCGCCGGTCGACCGCAGCGGCGCGAGGAGGTGGAGGCGGCGCTGGCGGCGATCCGCGACGCCCGCGTCCCGGTGCTCAACATCGACCTGATCTACGGCATCGACGGGCAGACGGCCGACACCTGGCGGGAGAGCCTCGACGCGGCGCTGGCCTGGCGTCCCGAGGAGTTGTACCTCTACCCGCTCTACGTCCGGCCGCTCACCGGGCTGGGCCGACGCACGCACGCCCGCGCGGACTGGGACGCGCAGCGCCTCGCGCTCTACCGGCAGGCCGTGGAGACGCTCGGCGCGGCCGGCTACCGGCAGGAGTCGATGCGCCAGTTCCGTCGGGCCGACGTGCCGGCTCCGGACGGCCCCGACTACTGCTGCCAGGACGACGGGATGGTCGGCCTGGGCTGCGGTGCCCGCTCGTACACCACCGCGTTGCACTACTCCTTCGACTACGCGGTCAGCGTCTCGCAGGTGCGTGCGGTGCTCGACGACTACCTGGCCCGACCGGCCGACGACTTCCGGTACGCCGAGTTCGGGTACCACCTCGACGGCACCGAGCAGCGCCGTCGGTGGCTGCTGAAGTCGCTGCTACGGGTAGACGGGGTCGACCCGGACGCCTACCTGGCCCGGTTCGGTCGCCTGCCGGGCGAGGACTTCCCGCAGCTCGACCGGCTGGTCGAGCGGGGCTGGGCCACCGACGGCGGGCTCCGGCTCACCCCCTCGGGCCTGGCCCGGTCGGACGCCGTCGGCCCCTGGTTGACCTCCGCCGAGGTGCAGCACGCGATGGCCGGGTACGTGCCGCGATGAACCTGGCGATCCTCTACCGTGGCCCGCTGGCGAGCTGCAACTACGACTGTCCGTACTGCCCCTTCGCCAAGCGTCGGGACCCGCCGGAGCTGCTCCGCGCCGACCGGGAGGCGTTGGCGCGGTTCACCGACTGGGTGACCGCGACCACCGACGTACGGCTGTCGGTGCTGTTCACGCCCTGGGGGGAGGGGCTGACCCGACGCTGGTACCGGGACGCGATGGTGTCGCTGTCCCATCTGCCGCACGTGGAGCGGGTGGTCATCCAGACCAACCTGGCGGCCCGGGTGGACTGGCTCGCCGACGCCGATCCGCGCGCCGCCGCGCTCTGGACCACGTACCACCCCGGGCAGGTCACCCGGGAGCGGTTCCTGCGGCGGTGTGCCCGCCTGGCCGAGCTGGGTGTCCGGTACTCGGTCGGGGTGGTCGGCCTACCCGAGCACCTGGCCGAGGCGCGGGCGCTGCGGGCCCTGCTGCCCGACGAGGTCTACCTCTGGGTCAACGCCGCCGAGGGGCGGCGCTACGACGCCGCCGAGGAGGCGACGTGGACGGAGGTGGACCCGCACTTCGGCTACAGCGTGCGCCCGCACGTGTCCCTGGACCGGCCCTGCCACGCCGGGGAGACCGCCGTCTCCGTGCTCGGCGACGGCACGGTACGCCGCTGCCACTTCATCGACACGCCGATCGGCAACCTGTACGACGGGTCGTGGCGGGCCGCGCTAACGCCCCGGCCGTGCAGCAACGCGATCTGCGACTGCCACATCGGCTACGTCCACCTCAAGCCGTTGGGGTTGCGGGACGTCTTCGCGGGCGGGGTGCTGGAACGCATTCCGGCAGGATGGCCGGGACGGCGGGTCGGGGCGCTCTGACCAGGAGCGGCCCGGGTCTGCGGTGGACCTGCGGTCAGGGCCGGGACGCCATGCGGCGGGCCAGTTCGGCCGCCCGGTACGCCGCGACCCGACGTGCCTGCCCCGCCACGAAACGCCGCAGCGGCAGTGGGGCGTCGGCGGTGACCGACTCCCGGATCCGCGTACCGCCGGCCTCGGGCGTCAGGTCGACCACCGCGCGCAGGCGGACCCACCCCGGGCTCCGCACGTCGCTGATGATCTGGCGTCCGGGACGGGTTGCCACCATCCGCACCCGGATGGGGTTGTCCCAGCGCAGCGGACCGACCATCCGGAACCGTTCGACGGCGACGTAGTCGGTGACCGGGCGGCCGTCGGCGTCCTGGCCGGTGCGCACGTCGGTGACCGCCACGATCAGCGGCGACAGGCCGACATAGCTGTGCGGGTCGGTCAGGTGGCGGTAGACCTCGTCCGGCGACGCCGCGACGACGCCGACCGTCTCGAACGCAATCGACGCTGTCCGATCACCGGGCACGCCTCATCCTGCCACCTCCTCACCGGCTGCCGTGGCGCAGGATCCGGTCGGGAAGCACGGACCGGTCGAGGTGCGGACGACTGGCATACTCGACCCGGCCAGGGTGGGGACCGGACAGTGTGGTGGTCAGGTGCAGTTCCGCATGTTGGGACCGCTGGAGGCCGTCCGGGACGGGCACACCGTGCCGCTCGGAGGGCCGAAGCAGCGGGCGCTGCTCGCGCTCTTCCTGCTGCGCCCGAACCGGTTCGTCGCCGCCGACTGGCTGGTCGACGCGCTCTGGGACGGCCGACCGCCGGCCAGCGGCGAGATGACGCTCCGGACCTATGTGGCCGGACTACGCCGTGCGGTCGAGCCCCAGCGCAGCCACCGCGAGCCGGCCCGCATCCTGCGCAGCCACCCCAGAGGGTACGAGCTGCGCGTCGAGCCGGAGGAGATCGACGCTGTCCGGTTCCACCGTCTGGCGGCGTACGCGGGGCAGGCACTCGCGGCGGGCGACGCCGTCTCGGCCGAACGGGGCTACACCGAGGCACTGGCACTCTGGCGGGGTGAGCCCTTGACCGGTGCGGCCGAGCTGACGGCGGTGCGTCCCGAGGCCGCCCGCCTGACCGAGGCACGCCTCGGTGCCGAGGAGGGACGGTTCACCGCCGCGGTGGCGGCGGGACGCCACGGCGCCGTACTCGCGGAGTTGCGACACTTCGTGGCCGCGAACCCGGTCCGCGAGACCGCCCGCGCCCAGTTGATGCTCGCGCTCTACCGGTCCGGACGGCAGACCGAGGCGCTGGCCGCCTTCGACGAGGGCCGCCGGGTGCTGGCCGGCGAGTACGGGATCGACCCCGGCGCGGAGCTACGCGGGCTGCACGGCCGGATCCTGACCCAGTCCGTGCCGCCGCCGACGGCCACGCCGGTCACCAATGTCGCGCAGGACCGCCCAGTGACCGTGGGGACCGACCCGACCATGTCCGCTCCGGCCGACCGGCCCGGACCGGCTCACCCGGTGACCGGCGGGGGCGGCCCGGCTCCGGCGACGCTGACGGACTCCCTGGTCGGCCGGGACGTCGAGCTGACCGGGCTGCTGGCAGCGCTGACGGACGCGACCGGCGGTGGTGGCCGGGTCGCCGTCGTGGTGGGTGAGCCGGGAATCGGCAAGACCACGCTCGCCGCCGCGCTCGACGCGCACGCCGGGGCGCGGGGCGTACCGGTGGTGTGGGGTCGCTGCCCCGACGTCGGGCAGACACCGCCGTTCTGGCTGTGGAACCAGGTGGTGCGGACACTCGCCGCGATGCCGCAGGCGGGCACGACCGGGTCGGCGCGCCGACTGGACGGCTTCGCGGCCGGACCGGCGCAGGGGTCGACCGGCGACGCGGCACCCGACCCGACGGCGCGGTTTCGCGCGTACGAGGCGGTGGCGGACCTGGTCCGGACGGTCGCCGCAGCGGCCGGACTGCTGGTGGTGCTGGACGACCTGCACGCCGCCGACCCGGACTCGCTGCTGTTGTTGCGGTTCCTCGCCACGACCGTGGCCGACGCCCGGGTCCTCGTGCTGGCGACGATGCGCCCCTACGAGCACCACCCGGCGCTGGTGGCGACGGTGGCCGACCTGGCTCGTGGCGCGGACTTCCGTCACCTGCGGCTGGCCGGGCTGACCGACACCGACGTGGCCACCCTGGTCCGCCGACGCACCGGCACGCCCCCACACCGGCAGGTGGCGGCGCGCCTGGCCACCCGGACCGGAGGCAACCCGTTCTTCATCACCGAGCTGCTGCGCGCCGGCACCGACCCGACCGACGCGGACCTGCCGCCGAGTGTCCGGGACACCGTCCGGCTACGTCTCGGTGACCTGCCCGACGCGGCCCGCGACTGCCTGGAGCTGCTCGGCGTGGCCGGGCACGACCTGGACACGCAGACGATGGCGACGGTTCTGGAGGTGTCGGCGACGCGGATCGCCGAGGGGTTGACGGCGGCGTACGCGGCGGCGCTGGTCGCCGAGGCGGGGCCGGGCGCGGTGCGGTTCCGGCATCCGCTCTTCGCCGAGGTGGCGTACGCGCAGGTGCCGCCGCCACGACGTGCCGCCCTGCACGCCCGGCTGGCCCTGGCGTACCAGCGGGTCGGCGGTGTGGCCCCGGCCGAGCTGGCCCACCACTTCGGGCAGGCGATCGGACTCGGGCACGGCGAGGACCATCTGCGCTGGTCGCTGGCGGCGGCTGACGACGCGACGCGGCGGTTCGCGTACGAGGACGCGCTGGGGCACCTGGACCGGGCGGCCCGGCGCCTGTCGCCGCTCGCGGGCACCTCGCCGTCGGCGGCGGCCACCGAACTCGCCGTCCAGTTGCACCGGGCCGCCCTGTTGCAGATGACGGTCGGCGTCGGTGCCGACGCCGTCGACGAGGTCTGTGCCCGCGCCCGGGAGTTGCTGGCTCTGGTCGATCCGGAGACCGACGTGCGCCCGGCGTTGTGGGCGCTGGGCGAGCTGGCCGCCAACCAGGCCGACTACCCCGGCTGCGTCGAGCTGGCCGAGCGGCTGGTCCGGGCCGACGACGGCACCGGGCTGATCGCCGCTGCCGGCGAGTACCTGCGCGGGGTGGTCGGCTACTTCACCGGCGCGCTGGTCGAGGCCGACCGGCGACTCACCGCCGCCGTCGATCGGCTGTGCTCGGTCGACCCGGATCTGCTGGGCCGCCAGGTCGGCCGGCTGCCGGTGTTGGCCGCGTACAACTTCCGGGCTCTGGTCCGCTCGTTGCGCGGGGCGGCCGAGGACGCCCGGCGGGACATCGCCGAGGCGGAGCGGTTGGCCGAGCGGCTCGCCGACCCGTACGGGCGGGCGAACGCGGCACTCTTCGCGGCCTGGATGGGCATGCAGGAACGCGACGTGGCGACGGTCCGCGCGGCGGCGCACCGGTGCCGCGAGATCGGTGCCGCCAACGGGATGCCGCACTTCGTGACCACAGGCGGCTTCTTCCTGGAGTGGGCGGCGGCGCGGGGCGGCGAACACGACCGGCTGCTGGACGACCTGCACGCCGCCGACCCGGACTCGCTGCTGTTGTTGCGGTTCCTCGCCACGACCGTGGCCGACGCCCGGGTC
>NZ_SISL01000810.1:0-1180 GCF_004307965.1 Verrucosispora sp. SN26_14.1
GCCCGGCGCGAACGTGGCGGCTGTCCCCGCCGCCCGGTCGCCCAGCGCCGCGCCGCTGACCAGGACCAGCTCGGCGATCTCGGCGAAGGGCCGGTGATAGGGGTTGCGCCCGTCCCAGTCGTGCAGGTCGGTGGAGCTGCTCACCCCCTCGGCGAGTACGTCGGCGAGGTCGGGCAGCAGGTCCCGGACCCAACCCATGATCGACAGGTGGACGTGGGTGGCGTCCTCGACCAGTGCCGCCACCCGCTCGGTCGGGAAGGGCGCGGGACCGTCCGAGTCGCGGGGGTCGTACAGCGCCATCCGGTGTCCGGCGGGGTCGACCAGGTTCACCGAGCGGCGGGTGCCGGCGGGGTCCTCGGCCAGCGTGGCGTGTACGCCGGTCCGGGCCAGCGCGGCGCGCACCACGTCCCCGGCCGGGTCGGCACCGATCGTGTCGATCACCGCCACCCGCAGCCCGAGCGCGTGGGCGGCGAGCAGCACCCCGGCACCCGTGTTGCCGATCCGCAGGTCGATCGGGTCGACGGTGACCGAGTCGACCACCGGCAGCGGCAATCCGGGCACCCGCACCCGTACGTCGACACCGAGTCCACCGATCACCAGAAGGTCGTACATGGCGTCGACGGTAGACGTCGGGTGGCGCCTAAGCTGTCCCGGTTGTTAGCAGGGGACCCTTGCTCTACCGGAGGCGTTAGCAGGGGACCCCTCCTTACTCGGCGAGGGGGCGTGCGTGCTGGTCGTGCACGGGGTGTGGCTGCCCGGTCGCGGCTTCGCCGTCTGGGCCGAGGACAGCACCCGAGAGCCGGAGGCGCCGCGCCGACCGGGGCGGGCACCCCGCGACCGGCCGCACCCGTTCGCCGCCGACCACGCCGCGTTGACCACCGTCATGGGCGAGGCCGCCGAGCCGGCCGACCTCGGCACGGTGCTGTTGAGCCTGCCCACCCGGGGCGGCTCGCCGATGGACTCGCCGGAACTGGTCCGGACCACCGTCGTGGCGCCGCCCCGGGGCCGGGTCGCCCTGGCCGGATGGCGGGTGCCGGTCCTCGCGTACGGCCCGGACGCCACGCTGGCGCTGCTGCGCGGCATCGACCGCGTGTCCGCCGTACCGGGTGCCGCCCTGCGACACCTGGCCGAGGTGGCCGCCTTCGCCGTCGACCTGGCCGGTCGGGGCCGGGTCCTGCCC
>NZ_SISL01000811.1:0-1149 GCF_004307965.1 Verrucosispora sp. SN26_14.1
AGATGTGTATCCGAGACAGCCCGGGCCAGCGCCGGGTCCGCACCCGACCAGGTGTCGTTGAGCAGGTCCGCCCCGGCGGCCACCGCCTCCACCGCCACCTCGGCCCGCCAGGTGTCGATGGAGATCACCACGTCCGGGAAGGCGGCCCGGACGGCGGCGATGGTGTCCACCGTCCGCCGGATCTCCTCGGCCACGTCCACCTCGGCACCCGGCCCCGCCTTCACTCCGCCGATGTCGACGATCTGCGCGCCCTCGTCCACGGCGCGGGCCACCGCCCGCAGCGCACTGTCCGCCTCGAACGTCGCGCCCCGGTCGAAGAAGGAGTCCGGGGTGCGGTTGACGATCGCCATCACCACCAGCTCGTCGGGGCCGAACGTCCGTCCACCGAGCCGCAGCTCCCCGGCCACGCCGCCTCCTTGATCGCCGCACGCCGCCGGAGGGTCACCCGGCCGACCTCCACGACGCTATCCGGTGCCAGGTCACGGGCATCGTCCGGTACGGCGCGCCGGGTGGGGTCGCTCCGGGGCCGTCGACATGCCACGATCAGTGGTATGGGTCAGCTTCTGCTCCTGCTGGTCGTGGCGGTCGCCGTCGCGGCGGTGGTGTTCGGGGTGACGGTGCTGGTCACCGGCCGGGATCCCGGCCTGGTGCCGGTCGAGGCGGACGGGCGGGCGGTGCCGCTGCCCGGTGACCGTCCGCTGCGCGAGTCGGATGTGAGCGAGGTGCGTTTCGACACCGCGTTGCGCGGATATCGAATGGCCCAGGTCGACCAGGCGCTGCGCCGGGCGGCGTACGACATCGGTTACAAGACCGAGCTGATCGGGGTGCTGGAGGCAGAGGTGACCGCGTTGCGTGACGGGCGGACGGCCGAGGCCGACGCCCTGCGGCGCGCCCGCGAGCAGTCCGCCGGCCTGGCCACCGGCCCGGCCGCCGACACCAGCTCGGCGGTCTCCGACACCTCCACCCCGCCCGTCTCCGACGTCACCGTCTCTGCGGCACCGTCCGACATCTCCGTCACTCCGGCGAGCGCCCCCTCACCCGGTGGCACCGCCGCCACGTCCGGCACCGCCGCGCCCCGCACCGCCACCTTCGCGGGACCGACCGCCGAGGATGCGCCGCCGACCGCCCCCGCGCCGACCGCCCCTACCG
>NZ_SISL01000812.1:0-1128 GCF_004307965.1 Verrucosispora sp. SN26_14.1
AGATGGGTATACGAGACAGTGCTGGCCCTGCTCGGGTACGCCGAGCTGCCCGCCGCCGCGCACACCGACCAGAGCGAGTGGACCGCCGCGCAACCGCCACCCGACGCCGAGGCGGTGCCGAACGCGGTGGCCGCCCTGCTGAGCGCGCTCGCCGAGGAGGCGCCGCTGATGGTGGTGGTGGACGACCTGCACGACGCCACCGCGGAGACCATCGGCGCGCTGGAGATCACCCTGTCCCGGCTCGACGGGCCGGTCCTGGTGCTGCTGCTCGGGCGGCCGGAACTGGTGCGTACCGCGGGCACCCTGGCCCGGGTCGCGGACGCCGAGGTGCAGCCGTTGCCGCCGCTGCGCGGTGCCGACGCGTCCCGCCTGCTCACCAGCTACCTCGGCGGCGGGCGGCTGCCGCAGGCCGACGCCGACCGGCTGCTCGCCACCGCCCAGGGCAACCCGTTCTATCTGGCCGAGCTGATCACCCTGCTGATGGAGCGCGGCGCGCTGACCGCCGGGGCGCGCAACGACTGGCGGCTGGCCCCCGGTTCGCTCGGCAGCCGGCTGCTCTCCCGTGACCTGGCGGCCGTGCTCGCGGCCCGGATCGACGCGCTGCCCGCCGAGGCCCGCTCGGTGCTGCGGGACGCGGCGGTGGTCGGCGACACGGTGCCCGACGGTGCGTTGCAGGCGTTGCGCGACCAGCGGGCCGGGCGCGACGGTCGACCCGCCGCCGTGGTCGCGCTCGAACTGGACCGGGCCGTGGAGGAACTGCTGCAACGCCGCATGCTGCACCGCACGCGCACCGGGTACGCCTTCGCCACCCCGCTGATGCGGGAGGCCGCGTACGCCGGGGTCAGCAAGGCGGAGTTGGCCGAACGGCACGCCGCGCTGGCCCGGTGGGCGAGCCCGGCGGCCAGCGTCACCAGCGGCCTGGGCGGCCCCGACCTGGTCGCGACCGGCACCACGGTCGGTCCGGGCGGCTTCACCGAGGCGGCCCGGGACGACTTCGTGGCGCAGCACGTCGAGCGGGCCACCGCGTTGGCCGACGCGGTCACGTTGCGTCCGGACGCGCCGGCCCGGGCGGTCGCCCCGCTGGGGGTCGCCGCGCTCGGCCGAGCCACCCGGCGCGCGCTGCACGAG
>NZ_SISL01000813.1:0-1111 GCF_004307965.1 Verrucosispora sp. SN26_14.1
ATCGTCGGGGCCCGGTGGACGTTGAACTGCTCCGGTGCGGTGCCCATCTCCGCCCGGGGCCGCGGTATCCGGAGGCCGCCCGGCTCGCCGTCGTGCGAGCGGAACCAGGCGGCACCGGGGGGCGTGGCGCGGGGCGCGGCGGGCGGCCGTCCCTTGACCTCCTCGACCCGGGTGAGGATCTCCTCGGGGACCTCCACCTGGGCGACCGTGCCGGCACCGGCGCTGTGCAGTCGCACCTGCACGCCGTGCCGCGCGGCCAGGTGGGCCACCACGTGCAGGCCCATGCTGCCGGCCGCCGCGCTGGACAGGACGGCCGGCGCGCGCAGCCGCTCGTTGATCTCGGCCAGGCGGCCTTCGCCGATGCCGATGCCCTGGTCGTGTACGCGCAGCGTCAGCCCGTCGACCGTCCGTCGACCGTCCACGTGCACCGGGGCGTGCGGCGGGGAGTAGGCGGTGGCGTTCTCCAACAGTTCGGCGAGGAGGTGGACGAGGTTGCCCACCGCCGAGCCGTGCACCGCGGCGGCCGGTACGTCGATCTCGACCCGGGCGTACTCCTCGATCTCCGACGCGGCGCCCCGGACCACGTCGGCCAGCAGGTGCGGGCCCTCGTGCGAGCGGCCCGGTTCGCCACCGGCGAGGACCAGCAGGTTCTCGCCGTTACGCCGCATGCGGGCGGCCAGGTGGTCGAGCGCGAACAGCCGGGCCAGCGCGTCGGGATCGGTCTCCTCCTGCTCGAACTCGTCGAGCAGGCGCAACTGCCGGGTGATCAGCGTCCGGATCCGTCGGGCCAGCGCCTCGACCATCCGGGTCACGTCCATGCGCAGCTCGGCCTGCTCACCGGCGAGCCGCAGGGCGGCCCGGTTGACCGTGTCGAACGCCTCCGCCACCTGGGCGATCTCGTCGCGTCCGCGACTGATCCCGGCGGTGATCTGGGAGGCCGGACCGGCACCGGAACTGCTGTCGCCGGACGAGATCGCGGTGATCCGCTCGGGCAGTTCCCGGTGCGCCATGGCCAACGCGGCCACCCGCAGTCGCCGGAGCCGGCGGCTGGTGCGTACCGCCAGCATCGCGGCGGCGACCAGCGAGGCCAGCGCCAGCGCCTGTCTCTTGT
>NZ_SISL01000814.1:0-1138 GCF_004307965.1 Verrucosispora sp. SN26_14.1
AGAGTTGTATAAGAGACTGGCGGTCCGCCGACCACCGGGGATCAGCGCCGACAACCGGGCCTGACCGGGGGTGGCGATGCCCGGCCGGGACGGACGCAGCCGGGCGTGCTCGGCGATCAGCTCGTCGAGCTGCGCGATCACCGTGGCACGCTGCTCGATCGCGTCGGCGAACGCCAGCGTGAGCACGAACCGGAAGTCGGGTGCCGCGTCGGGAGGCAGCAGCACGCCGGAGCCGCGTCGGCGGTCCAGCACCTGGATCAGCGTGACCGGCGCGTGCGGGTCGTGGGCGAGCCCGGTCATCCGCGCGTACGCCCAGTCGCGGCGACCCCGCCCGCCGAGCAGCACCAGTCGACGGCTGGTGATCACCGCCATTCCGGCGTCGGTGGCCCGTACCCCTTCGGGGAGGCGCGGGCGCAGCCGGCCGATCGGCGGGGCCACGGTCAGGTCCGGAGCGGGCAGGACGGCGTTGTGCCGCACCTCCACCAGTTGGGCGGCGGGCACCACCCGCAGCACCACCTCGTCGGCGTCCAGTTCGAGCGGGAGGCCGCACCCCGCCGTGGCGGACCCCTGGCACTGCTCCGCCAGCGTCCGCAGGCGACGCAGGTCGTCGTCGCGTCGTCGCCAGTCCCCCTCGGCGCTGCGGAACGTCCGCAGCCGGCGCTCGTTCTGCCGGCGCGCCCACCGGTACCGCCATGTCGAACCCGTCGAATCAGTCCTTGCCACGCCGACTCCTTCGCCGCGCAGGCCACCAACCGCAGGCCACCTAAGTGGGGTGTCACAGTGTTAACGACCTCGGGAACCGCCATGGACACGGCCAAGAGTGGGTCAAATACCCGATCGGTGGACTAATAAGGACAAGATGGTGGTTTCGCTGCGTGGCCGGACGGCGACGTGCGGGTGACTGTGACGCCACCGGCGACGGTGACGCCAATCAATCGAGCGGGTGTGCCGGACGCCCGCCCGCGACCGATGCGGCGACGCCGAGATCCGGGACTACGCCAGGGAACGCGAGATGAGCCACGCACCACCGCGCCGCCGAGACCGACACCTCGTCGACCGGCTGCTCGACGGCGACCCGGTCGCCCTGCGCCTGTCTCTTATACAGCTCTCCGAGCCCACGAGACTAGCGCTCAGGGCG
>NZ_SISL01000815.1:0-1134 GCF_004307965.1 Verrucosispora sp. SN26_14.1
CCCTGGGCACGGTGGTCGCGGTGGGCGGGCCGACCGCGGCGGGCCGGTGCTGCACCTCGCGCTGCTCGGTGGTGCGGCGTTGACGTTGCTGGCGTACGTGCGCAGTTCGCTCGCGGCGACCGACCCGCTGGGCAACGCGCGCTACCTGTCGGTGCTGCAACTGTCGTTGCCGGCGGTGCTCTGGCCGCTCTGGTCGACGGCGGTGGCCGCCTGGCGGGGCACCGTCGGCGCGCGGGGACGGCTGGCCGGCGCGTTCGCCACCGCCGTCCTGGCCGCCCTGGCGGCGGCGTCGCTGGTGGTCACGGTCCTGTTCGCCACCGCCGGTGCGGACCCCGGCCGGCGGGAGGAACGGTACGCGCGACAACTCGCCGCCACGGTCCAGGCGGCCGGTCTGCACGAGGTGTACGGCGAGTACTGGACCTGCAACCGGCTGGTCTTCAACACCGCCGAGCAGGTGGTCTGCGGGGTGCTCGACGGCGACCTGCACCCGGGCCAGAACCGCTATCCGGCGTACTGGTGGCGGCTGGCCCGCGCCACCCGGCCGGGGTACGTGCTGGCGACCGACGCGCCGGCGGACCGGCGGCTGCGGGAACTGCTCGGCGACCGCGCGGACGGCAGCCTGCTCGCCGAGATCGGTGGCTTCCGCGTCTACCACCCGCCGGAGCCGCTGCGCCCCTGGCGTTAGAGTCACCCATGCTCATCCTGCTGCCGCCCTCCGAGGGCAAGGCCGACGCCGGCACCGGCCGCAAGCTGGACCTGGACCGGCTCTCGCTGCCGGCGCTCACCCCCGCCCGCCGGGAGGTGCTGGACGCTCTGGTGGCACTCTCCGCCGGTCCACCGGAGGCGGCACTGGACGCGCTCGGGCTCAGCGCCGGCCAGCACGGCGAGCTGCGGCGCAACACCCGGCTGGCGGTGGCGGCCACCGCCCCCGCCGGGAGGATCTACACCGGCGTGCTCTACGAGGCCCTCGACCTGGCCACGCTCCCGCCCACCGCCCGACGGGCGGCCGACCGGCAGGTGCTGGTCAGTTCCGGCCTGTGGGGGGCGGTCCGGCTCACCGACCGGATCCCGCCGTACCGCTGCGCCATCGGGGCCCGCCTGCCCGGCCCGGGTGCGCTGTCGGCGTACTGGCGG
>NZ_SISL01000816.1:0-1124 GCF_004307965.1 Verrucosispora sp. SN26_14.1
GTCGGGGCCGGGTCCTGCCCGGCCTCGCCGCCCCGACGTCCGCCGCCCCGCAGGCCCTCCACCCGAACAGCCAGGCCCACCGGATGCCGCACCAGCACCGGCAAGCCCACCAGCCCGATCAGGCCCACCAGCCCCAGCAGACCCGACGACGGTCCACCGCCCGGACCGGGTCGACGGCGGTCGGTGGCGGGCGACCGGAGGACGGCGTACCCGCGCGTGCGGTGTGGCGTCCGCTGCTGACCGGTACCGACGCGGCCTGGGCGCGGTCGTTGGCGTTGGCGCTGCCGCCGGTCGCCCGCGCGGTGGTCGAGGCGGACCTGCCCGCCCTTCCGGCGCCCGGCAGCGCCGTCCGTCGCACCGCACGCCGGCCGGGCGGATCGGCGCGCACCACCCGGCGTGGAAGTGAAGAGGGGTCCCCTGCTCTACCGGAGGCGTTATCAGGGGGCCCTTCCTTACATCCGGCCTTACATCCGGGTGGGGTGGTGGGGGACGCGCTGGATGTGCTGACCGATGCGGCGGTGCGCGCGGCCCTGCCGGAGACCGCACTGGCCCGAGGCGTACGCCCCGGCGCGGCGGTGGCGTCCTGGCTCGGCGCGCTGACCGGGCCGCAC
This sequence comes from Verrucosispora sp. SN26_14.1, assembly GCF_004307965.1. Taxonomy (NCBI): domain Bacteria; kingdom Bacillati; phylum Actinomycetota; class Actinomycetes; order Micromonosporales; family Micromonosporaceae; genus Micromonospora; species Verrucosispora sp. SN26_14.1. Next base: position 612 of record NZ_SISL01000816.1, read on the forward strand.
CGCGAGTTCACGGCCGACGCGGCGGCGCTGGACGTTCTCCGGTCCGAGCTGGACGCCTGGCAGCGGGACGCGGCGGGCGGGGCGGTACGGGCGAGCTTCCGGCTGGTGGAGCCGTCGACCGAGGAGGTGCCCGGCCCGGTGACGGTGGTGCCGCTCGACCTGGACGCGGCGGTGGGGGACCCGGGCAGGTGGCGGGTGGAGTTCGGTCTGCGGGCGGCCGACGAGTCGGGTCTGCACGTCGACGCCGGTCAGGTGTGGCGCGGCGAGGGCGGCACCGTCGCCGGGGCGCATCCGCAGGAGACGATGCTGGCCGAGCTGGGCCGGGCCAGCCGCCTCTGGCCGGAGCTGGACACGGCGTTGCGGACCGCCACCCCGGAGGCGCTGGAACTGGACGCCGACGGGGCGCACCGGTTCCTGCGCGAGGGCGCGCCGATGCTGCACGCCGCCGGTTTCACGGTGCTGCTGCCGTCCTGGTGGCAGCGCCCGGCGTCGCGGCTGGGCGCCCGCCTGCGG
>NZ_SISL01000817.1:0-1122 GCF_004307965.1 Verrucosispora sp. SN26_14.1
CACAACCTCCCACCACGCCGCCCCCGACCACGCCGCCGCCGGGCGGGAACCTGGCCCAGGGACGGCCGGTCGTCGCGTCCAGCCACAATCAGACCTACCAGGCGGGCAACGCGGTCGACGGCAACGCGGGCACGTACTGGGAGAGCGGCGGCACCGCGTTCCCGCAGACGCTCACCGTCGATCTCGGCACCGCCCGTTCCGTCGACCGGGTCGTGCTCAGGCTGCCGGCCGGCTGGGAGCGGCGGACGCAGACGCTGTCGGTGTCGGGCTCGATCGACGGCAGCTCGTGGACCACGCTCGCCGCCTCGGCGGGACGGGTCTTCGACCCGGCCACCGGCAACAACGTGTCGATCGGTCTGCCTTCCGGTGACCGCCGGTTCGTCCGGCTGAGCATCACCGGCAACACCGGTTGGCCGGCGGCGCAGATCGCCGAGTTCGAGGTGTACGGCGGCAGCACCCCGCCGCCGACCACCCCACCGCCCACCACCGCGCCACCGACCGGCAACCTGGCCCAGGGACGGCCGGTAGTGGCGACCAGCCACGTCGACGTGTACGCGGCGGGTAACGCGGTGGACGGCAACGCGGGCACGTACTGGGAGAGCGCCAACAACGCGTTCCCGCAGACGCTCACCGTCGACCTCGGCACCGCCCGTCCGGTGGGTCGGGTGGTGCTCAGGCTGCCACCGTCACCGGCCTGGCAGACGCGTACCCAGACGGTGTCGGTGCTCGGTTCCACCGACGGCACCACCTGGACCACGCTCGCCGCCTCGGCGGGCCGCACCTTCGACCCGGCCACCGGCAACAGCGTGTCGATCAGCCTCTCCACCGGTGACCGCCGGTTCGTCCGGCTCAGCGTCACCGGCAACACCGGCTGGCCGGCGGCGCAGATCGCCGAGTTCGAGGTCCACGCCACCTGACCCGTGGGTGGGCCCCGCACGCCGAGGCGGGGCCCACCCACGCCGTAAGAGCGCCACCCGGTAACGCCTCTCCACATCCCCGGAAGAAGGTGTCGATCCCCCATGTCCAGACTCCGTACCCGGCTGTCCGCCGTGCTCGTCGCGGTCGGCCTCGTCCTCACCGCGGCCCCCGCACCGCCGGCCGCCGCAGCCGGTGGGCCCAACC
>NZ_SISL01000818.1:0-1119 GCF_004307965.1 Verrucosispora sp. SN26_14.1
GGCCAGGGGGATGGGGGGCGGGGGGATAGTTCGCGCCAGGTGTCGGGGCCCTGGAGCAGTGCGCGTACCGTCTCCTCGGCATCGTCGACGGTGTCGTACTCGTAGAACCGGGATGCGCCCTCGGCCCCGCCGGCACGCTGTTCCACGTACCAGCGATCGGCGTCCGCCCGGAGGAAGACGTCCCGTCGGGCCAGCCGCCCCCATTTCCCGTTCCACCAGTGCTTTCGCTGCTCCATGGCGGGACTCTATCGAACATGTGTTCGACATGGAGCGGCCCCTGCGGGATTCCCACAGGGGCCGATGTGCGGGTGCCGGGTTCAGCGCCCGGTGGGCGGTTCCTCCCGGCGACCGAGCACGTCGTCCAGGGCGCCGCGCTGCTGAGCCGGGGTGGTCCGGCCGGAGGCGACCAGGGCGTCCCGGATCTCGGTGAGCAGCTTGACCTCCTCGCTCGGTGCCGAGGGCGGCGGCTCCTCGCCCCGCTTGCGGCGCTCGGCCAGCTTGTTCATCGGGAAGACGACCAGGAAGTACAGCGCCGCCGCGGTGAGCAGGAACGTGATCAGCGCGTTGACGAAGGCGACCCAGTCGAACGGGATGCCCCGAAAAGCTGGCGCCGAGCCCTCGATGCCCTTGTTGCTTCCCGTGATCAGCACCACGAAGACGCGGATCAGCGGCTCCAGGAACGACTTGGTGAGCTGCGTGACCACGCCGGTGAACGCGGCGCCGATGACGACGCCGACCGCGAGGTCGACGACGTTGCCGCGCATGATGAAGTCTTTGAAGCCCTTGAGCATCCGTAACTCCTGAGGTGTCCGGTATTTCGTCGAGGACAACCTATGCCTTGGGTGCGGACTCCAGGAAAGCACCGGCCTCCCGGGCCGCCAGCTCCGGGTCGCCGGCCCGGATGGCGGCCACCAGGCGGGCGTGGTCGACGTGCCGGTCCGGTGTCAGGGCGTCGCCCATGGCCTGCGCGACGGTGCTGCGCAGGGCGGTCGCGACCGAGGCGTAGAGCTCGGCGAGCATGCCGTTGTGCGCCGCCGCGACGACGGCGGTGTGCAGCGCGACGTCGGCCTCGACGAACGCGGCGACCTCGCCGCCGCGCCGCGTGGTGCCGGAGAGGAA
>NZ_SISL01000819.1:0-1118 GCF_004307965.1 Verrucosispora sp. SN26_14.1
CGGCGGGTGGGCGGCCGGGCGGGCTCACGCCGGACGGGCCACGGCCCGGCCCCGGCGAAGAGGTCGAGGGCGAGCTGGCCGTGCACCGGGACGGGCCAGCCGGTGGCGTCCTCGTCCAGGAACGGCGGGTCGAACGCGGGGGCGGGTCGCAGCCGCACGGGAGGGCGGGGCGGCCCGGGTCGCCGGAGGTCGGTCATCGCACTGCGCCTCGCCTCGGGATGTCAGCGGTGGATGTCAGCGGTCGTTGGTTGCGTTTGCCTTCGTTTGCCTTCGACAGCTTCCATCTTCGGCCATGGATCAGGACCGGTCAATGGCGCGGCGGGATCGGGTGGCTACTCCGGGTCGCGATCGGCGAGCGGATTGCCCCGGACCCACTCGGCGGTCTCCGCGTACTTGTGCTGGATGTACTCCTCCAGCCGGGCACGCTCCACCCGCCACTGGCCGCGACCGCCGATCTTGATCGCGGGTAGCTCGCCGCTGCGTACCATGTGGTAGACCTGCGAGTCCGACACGTTCAGCTCGGTGGCCACGTCGGACAGGAGCAGGAACCTCGGCTCCACGGAGACTCCCCGGGTTGGCGTCGTTTGCCTCAGTTTGCCATTGTCTACCTGGTCCAGCCCAGCCACTGCGCCGCGCGTCGGCCGACGACCCGGACACGCCCGACCGGCGCGGAACTTCCACCAGAGCGGGTACGGGTGTATGACGGTCTGGGCGTACGGCGAGACCGGCGGAGGCCGGTTCACGAGAGCGGGGAGACCACCGGTGACCGACGAGCTAGTGCGGGTCTACGTGCCGGCGACCGTACCGATGCTGGCCAGGCTCTCCGAGGACGGCCTCGGGGCGGCGCAGGCGCATGCGGTGACGCCGATGTTGCGCGAGTGGTACGCCGAGGGCGACGAGGAGGAGTTGGAGTACGTCGCCTTCACCCGGGCCGCCCAGGACGCCCTGCAACTGATCCGGCACGACCCCGCCGCTCCGCGTCGCCGGGTCGTGGTCTCGGTGGATCTGCCCGCGCGGGCGGTCGGGCGGGGCGACGGCGAGCTCGGGTCGAGCGTGGTCGAGCTGGGTGGCGCGGTGCCGGCCGCCGCGGTGGCCCACAACGGGATGACCGGCGTCGA
>NZ_SISL01000082.1:0-17632 GCF_004307965.1 Verrucosispora sp. SN26_14.1
CGCGTCGTCGGCCGCGTGTCCCGTCGTCGGCCCGCGCCGCCCCGACGGCGTGCCTCGCCGCACATGACCTGCCGGGCAGGCCCTAGGCTCGACCGGGTGGAACAGACCCCGAATCCGGCCGGGCCGCCGCTCACCCCCCGTACCGCCGTGGTCTGGTCGGTGCTCCGCGCCGAATTGGACCGCCGACCCGCCGCCGAGCTGACCGTGCTCGACGTCGGCGGTGGCACCGGTGGCTTCGCCGTGCCGCTGGCCCGGGCCGGGCACCGGGTCACCGTGGTCGACGCCAGCCCCGACGCGCTGGCCGCGCTCAGCCGCCGGGCCGCCGAGGCCGGGGTGGCGCAGCGGGTACGCGCCGTGCAGGGCGACGGTGACGCGCTCGCCGGACTGGTCGAGCCGGCCAGCGTGGACCTGGTGCTCTGCCACGCCGTCCTGGAGGTCGTCGACGATCCGGCGCCGGTGGTGGCCGCGCTGGCCGGGGCGCTGCGGCACTGGCTGGACGACGCGGCCCTGCGGGCACGCCTGCGCGAGGCCGCCCTGCGGCGTCGGGACACGCTCGACGACTGGACGGCCACCACCACCCGGATCACCACCGCCCTCAAGGAGGCATTGGCGTCATGAACGAGCGTCAGCGAGTGAATCATCGGTGCAGGGTGGTGGTGCCTCATGGCGGCACGCAGCGGAGCGGAGTGCCGGCATGAGTAAGCGTCAGCGAGTGAATCATCGGTGCAGGGTGGTGGTGCCTCATGGCGGCACGCAGCGGAGCGGAGTGCCGGCATGAGCTTCTCGCTTCCGCCGGGCTTCGCGCAGTGGCTCTCGCTGCGCGAACCCGCCGACGTGGCGGCCCGGTCGACGGAGCTGGTCGACGCGGTCCGGGCCACCCTGACCGACGGCCCGTACCTGGTGCGCGACTTCGGCGCCGGCACCGGCTCGCTGGGCCGCTGGCTGGCCCCGCTGCTGCCGGGCCCCCAGCACTGGGTGCTGCACGACCAGGACCCCGACCTGCTGGCCCGGGCCTGCGCCGACATGCCCACCACCGCCGCCGACGGCAGCGCGGTCACGGTACGCGCCGAGGCGGGGGACCTGACCCGGCTGACCGACGGTGACCTGGCCGGTACCGCCCTGGTCACCGCGTCGGCGCTGCTCGACATGCTGACCGCCGAGGAGATCGACCGCATCGTGGCGGCCTGTGTCGGTGCCGGCACCCGGACGCTGTTCCTGATCTCGGTGACCGGCGGGGTGCGGTTGACCCCGTCCGACCCGCTGGACGACGAGGTGGCGGCGGCCTTCAACGCCCACCAGCGGCGGGCCGTGGCGGGCCGGCACCTGCTCGGCCCGGACGCGGTGCAGGCGTGCACCGCCGCCTTCGCCCGGCACGGGGTGCCGGTGCGGGTGCAGCCCAGCCCGTGGCGGCTCGGGCCGGACGAGGCCGACCTGGCCGGGGAGTGGTTCGCCGGCTGGCTGGACGCGGCCCGCGACCACCGGCCCGAGCTGACCGACCGCACCGAGGAGTACGCGCGTCGTCGGCGCGAGGAGGCTAGAACCGGTCGTCTCGGGGTACAGGTCGATCACGTCGACCTGCTCGCGCTGTGCCATTGAACCGGTGGCCGGCCGACTACGTGCGTACAGTCAGGGAAGATCGCCATGCCGGGGAGGCACGCGTGGGGGATGTAGCTGGTGGCGCCGTCTCCACGGCCGCCCCGGCGGGTCGGTCGTTCTGGGCTTGGGCACGACTGGCGCTGGGACTCGCCGTGCTCGTCGGGCTGCTGCTGTGGCTGGGAACGGGACCGTTCCTGGCCGGACTGCGGCTGATCGACGCACCCGCGTTGGGTGCCGCGCTCGCCATCGGCCTGTTCACCACGGTCTGTGTCGCCTGGCGGTGGAGCCTGGTCGCCGGTGGTCTCGGCGTCGGGCTGCCGCTGCGGGAGGCGGTCGCGCACTGCTACCGGGCGATCTTCCTGAACGCCACGCTGCCCGGCGGGATCCTCGGCGACGTGCACCGGGCGGTACGCCACGGCCGTGACGTCGGTGACGTGGGACGCGGCATCCGGGCGGTGGTCTGGGAGCGCGTCGCAGGTCAGGTGGTGCTGGTCGCGGTCGCGGTGGTGCTGCTGTTCGTGTTCCCCTCGCCGGTGCGGCCGTACCTGCCGGTGGCGACCGCCGTCGCGGTCGCGGTGCTGGCCGGCGTGGTGCTGACGGCCAGGATGCTGCCGCAGTCGGGCGCCACCCGGGTCACCCGCGCGATCGGTACGGCCGTCTCCGACGTGCGCCACGGCCTGCTGGGCCGACGCACCTGGCTGGGTGTGCTGCTCGCCTCCGCGCTCGCGATCGGCGGGCACCTGGCGACGTTCCTGGTGGCGGCGCGGACGGCGGGCTCCACCGCGCCGCTGACCCTGCTGCTGCCGCTGACCCTGCTTGCCCTGCTCGCGATGGCCGTGCCGGCGAACGTCGCCGGTTTCGGTCCGCGCGAGGGGGTGGCCGCGTGGGCGTTCGCCGCCGCCGGCCTGACCGCCGCCGAGGGGGTGGCCGCGGCGACCGTGTACGGGGCTCTCGTGCTCGTCGCGAGCCTGCCCGGAGCGGCCGTGCTGCTGGCTCGACGTGTCCGTGTACCCGCCACCGTATGACGAGGAGACCCATGTCCGACTCACTGCCTCTCGCCTCCATCCGGACGCAGGTCACCGTGCCGCTGCGGTTCCCCGACGGCTACGCCACCACCGCCCGGTTGTTCACCTTCGACGGCCTGGTCGACGGCCGGGAACATCTCGCCTTCGCCCTCGGCGACGCCGAGCAGGGCGGGGCCGTGCCGTTGGTCCGCCCGCACAGCGAATGCCTGACCGGTGACGTCTTCGGCAGTCAGCGCTGCGACTGCGGCCCCCAGTTGCGGGAGGCGGTGCAGCGGATCGCCGAGGTCGGCGGGTACCTGCTCTACCTGCGGCAGGAGGGCCGGGGCATCGGTCTGTACGCCAAGCTCGACGCGTACGCGTTGCAGGACGCCGGGCTGGACACCTTCGAGGCCAACGTGGCGCTGGGGCACGAGGAGGACGAGCGCGACTACACCGTGGCCGCGCAGATGCTCGTCGCGCTCGGTGTCGGGCCGATCGCGGTGCTCAGCAACAACCCGGAGAAGACCGAGCAGTTGGGGCGCCTCGGGGTCACCGTCACCGAGCAGGTGCCCACCGGTGTCTTCCTCTCCCCGGCCAACGCCGACTACCTCGCGGCCAAGGCCAGCCGCGCCGCCCGTACCGTCGATCTTCCCTTCGTCCGGTGACCGGCCCGGCGACGGCGCAGCGCCCGTACGTGCTGCTCAGCTGCGCGACCTCGATCGACGGCTACATCGACGACGCCACCGAGGAGCGACTGCTGCTCTCCAACGACGCGGACCTCGACCGTGTCGACGCGGTCCGTGCCGACTGCGACGCGATCCTGGTCGGCGCCGGTACGGTCCGCCGGGACGATCCCCGGTTGCTGGTCCGCTGCGACCGGCGCCGGGCCGAGCGGGTGGCCCGGGGCCTGCCGGAGTCCCCGACCCGGGTGACCCTGACCGGCTGCGGCGACCTGGACCCGACCGCCCGGTTCTTCACCGTCGGCGACACCGACCGGATCGTCTACAGCGCCAGTGGCGCGCTGGAGAAGACCCGGCACCGCCTCGGTGACCTGGCCACCGTCGTCGACGCCGGTGACCCGGTCGACCTGTCGCGGGCCCTGGCCGACCTCGCCGACCGGGGGATACGGCGGCTCCTGGTGGAGGGCGGCGCGGTGGTGCACGGCCAGTTCCTCGCCGCCGGGCTCGCCGACGAACTGCACCTGGTGGTCGCGCCGTTCTTCGTCGGGGACCGGCGGGCACCCCGGTTCGTCGGTGAGGGCCGGTTCCCCTGGCATCCGGGCCGGCGGGCCCAGGTGATGGAGGCGCGTCAGATCGGGGACGTGGTGCTGACCCGCTACGCCCTGTCGGAGCGCTGCCGGCCGGCGTGACCGGTGCGCCGTCCCGCCCGGCCCAGCACCAGCGTGGTGCGCAGGTCGAGGAGGACAGTGCCACCGAAGTCGTCGACCAGTCGGCCGAGGACGGTCAGACCAGCCCGTTGCTGCTCCGGCGACCGGGAGAGGTACGGCCCGAAGGTGCGCACCAGGTCGAGATAGCGTTGCCGGTCGAGGGGCAGCTCGCGTCGGAAGACCTCCTGGCGGACGTCGACGAACTGTCCATGGTCGACGATGTCCTGGTGGAACCAGTCCGTGGGCCGCTCCCGCACGGTGGGGTCCAGGGCGTGCAGTGCCGATCGGATCGCCGCTCGTTGGCCGGGGTCGGTGTAGTCGTAGCGGTGCCCGAGGACAGCCAGTGTGCCGCCGGGCGCGAGTGCCCGCCGTGCGTGTGCGTTGCGGGTGGCCGGATCCAGCCAGTGCCAGGCCATGGCGCAGGCCAGCACGTCGACCCCACCGGCGGGTGGCGACCACTGGTCGAAGGTGCTGACGTGGAGGCGAACACCGGGGTGACGCGCGGCCAGCAGCGCCGCCATCCGGGGATCGGGCTCGATGCAGGTCAGGGGTGCGCCGATGCGGGCGAGCGCGGTCGTTGCCTTGCCGGTGCCGGCACCTATCTCGACCACGGACGCGGGCGTGCCGCCGTGGTAGGCGACGATCTCCCCGGCGATCTCGGGCGGATAGCCCGGCCGGACGGTGTCGTACAGGTCGGCCACCGATCCGAAGACGTCCACCACGGCACTCCTCTCGATTGCGGAACCCGCCTCCGAGATCACGCTCGATCAGGGATCGGGTGGTCACTGCGGCGCTGGGATGCCACTCGATCCTGGATCGAGCGCGACCCTGGGTCGGTCGAGGAACATCAGGCGGGCCTGTTTGTGCGGCAGGTCGATCAACGGGCCCTCGACGAAACCGGCCCGCCGGAGTCGGGCGATCGCCTTGTCGTTGCGAGCGTCCGGCTCCATGATCAGCCGCCGTCGGGTGGGGTCGGTGAAGACGAACGCGACGAACTCGGCGAGCAGCGTGCCGGTGAACCCGGGCTCGGGGCGTACCGGGGTGCCGATCAGCAGGTGGCCGCCGTAGTCGCCGGGGCGTACCGGGTAACACTCGCCGACCGGGTCGTGTTCGGGCTGGTAGCCCTGGAACAGCGCCACCGGCTGCCCGTCGCGCAGGGTGAGGTACGCGTGGTGGCTGGGCAGCGAGTCGACGTACCGGTAGACCTCCACGACCCGGTCCCGGTCGGCGTCGCCCATCCCCCAGAAGCGGGCCCGGTCCTGGCTGACCCAGCCGTGGATGACGTCCGCGTCGGCCTCCGGGTCGACCGGCCGGAAGGTGACGGTGCCGAAACCGGGGACGTGCCGCCGGTGGTGGTGCGGGTCAGTCATCGTGCTCCTCGGTGAGGCGGTCCCAGTCGCAGGTCACCTCGACCAGGTCGCCGCGCAGCCAGTGGGGGAGCTGGTCGTCGCGGTGTGCTCCGGTGCCGGTGGCGCCGAGCGGCACCACCCAGCGGCTGTCCTCGCGGCGGGCCAGGTCCCACACGTACCGGGCGGCCGGCCCGCGCAGGCACAGGTCGGTGACGCCGGGGACGCTGGAGGTGGCCAGCACGCAGTCGCTGTCGCCGTGCAGCTCCGGCCCGGGCGGCGCTGCCGGGTCGGGCAGGGCCTGCCACGCCAGCAGCCGGTGCCGCTCACCCCACCGACGGGTGTCGCCGGTGGCGGCGACCTCCTCGGCTGCGGCCCGCACCAGCGCGTCCCGGTCCACGCCGGGCAGGTCGGCGTGGAGCAGCGGCACCACCGCGTACCCGACCCGGGGCACCAGGGCCAGCCAGGGGTGGAAGACCTCCGGGTGGGCGGGCGGCTCGGCCAGCCCGGCCAGCGCCGGGTGGACGGCGAGCCGTCGGGCCACCGCCGAGCGCAGGTCGGCGAAGGCCGCCGCGTCGACGCTGTCGGCGGCCATCCGCCGGTCCCACGCCAGCAGGCGGGTCCGCAGCGCGTCGGCGTCGGCGCTGAGGCCGTCCAGGTCGGCGAGGACCGCGAGCAGCGGTGCGGCGCCGGCCAGGTGGGTGTCGGTGTGGACGGCGGCCATCTGCTCCGCGCGCCAACCGGTGCGGGCGGTGAGCAGCGTACGGATCCGGTCGGCGCGGTACGGCGGGGCGAACTCGACGCCGAGGGCGGAGGAGATGCCGCGCTCGTTGGCCATCACCGCGACCCCGTCGACCGGGGACTGCGGGGTGTCGTGCCAGCCCTGCCAGGTGTGCTCCGCCGACCAGCCGGGCACCACCCGCAGGCCGTTGTCCGGGTGCCGTCGCGGCACCCGCCCGGCGACCCGGTGCAGCAGGCCACCGTCGGTGTCGGCGGCGAGCACCACGTTGACCGGCTCGACCCAGCCGTCCAGGGCGGCGTCCAGGTCGCCGACGGTGCGGGCGCGCAGCAGCGCGGGCAGCACGGCGAAGCCGAGGTCGGCGGTGACCCGGGGCGGGTGACGCAGGCTGACGGTCAGCTCGGGATCGTCGTCGGGGCCGCCGGAGACCACCGGCCCCCGCTCGGTCTCGATCACCTCGACCTCGACCGGGTCGGCGCCCGCCACCTCGATTGTCTCGACCTGCCGGTACGCCGGCCGCCACCCGTCCGGCCCGTACGCCTCGACCGCGTCACCGACCCGGCGCAGCCGCTCGGCGTAGAGGTCCTGGTAGTCGGACATCGCGTTGGTGATGGCCCAGGCCACCGCACCGGCGTGCCCGAAATGCGGCAGGCCCGGCACGCCGGGCACGGCGAACCCGAGCACGTCGTACTCCGGGCAGGCCAGGCGGATCTGCTGATAGATGCCGGGCGCCTCGATGAACCGGTGCGGGTCCCCGGCGATCAGGGGCGCGCCGGTGGCGGTGCGGTCCCCGGTGACCAGCCAGCCGTTGCTGCCGGAGGTCACCTGCCCGTCGACGGCGAACAGGCGGGCCGCCGACGCACCGAGCTTGCGCGCCACGTGTTCGCGCCAGAGCTTGGTGGGCAGCCCGGCGAAGAGCACGTGGTGACCGAGCCAGACGGCCAGCGGTGTCCATGGCTGCCAGGTGCCGGGGGACAGGCCGGTGGCGGCGAACTCGGGGGTCCGCGCCGCGCCCTCGGCGAGGCCGCTGTTGACGCCGTCGACGTACCGGCCGACCCACTCGGCGGTCGCCGGGTCGAGCGCCGCGTGGCAGCGTCGCGCGGTGTCGGCGAGCCGGACCTGCCGCGCGAACCGGTCCCAGGCGAGCGCGTCCGGGCCGAGGAAGGCGGCGCTGCTGCCCTGGGAGCGGTGTCGTTCCACCTCGATCTGCCAGGCCCGGTCCAGGGCGGTGACCCGACCCTGTGCGTACGCCAGCGAGCCGGGGTCGTCGGCGCGCAGGTGCGGGATGCCGTAGCGGTCCCGGTAGCGGCGTCCACTGTGCGCGGAGGGTCCGGTCGTCCGCCGCTCGTCCACGGCGTAACCGTACCGGTGCGCAGGGGAGTGGCGGGGACCGGCGGTGGGGGAAACGGGTGGTGGCTCGATGACGGACAGTGTGAGCTCCTGTGTGGTGCGAAACGCCGAGCGGGACTTGACAGTCGGTTAGGTTAGGTTAACCTAACCGCGGTTGTCCAAGGTCCTCTCGACCCTGATCGAAAGACGACGCGATGCCTCATCCCGTCTCCGTCCGCCGTTCCCCGCACAGGGGCTCACTCGCCGCCGGCACTGCTGACGCAGTCGGCGTGGCCGCCGGCCGTGACGGAGACGACTCGCCGATCACTTTCGGTCCTCCGCGTGACGGTCACATCGGTCGACCTCGCTTCGCACCTGCCATTAGCGGCCTCGTGCCGACCGCCACCCCGCCCCCGGGTGCGCGACTGCTCGCCTGACGCCTCCGGGCGACCCGCGCCTCATCCCGTCGGCCGCCCCTGCCACCACCCGCCGAGACCGCAGCACTCCGCCGCTCGACGTACGAGCGGCGGGTTCCGGCTGCCCGACACCTGATCCGCCGAGCGTGGAGGACGTCCATGACCCTGCCGGTGCACACCGCCGAGGCAACGCCGACCCGGCCGCCGAACGGGCCCACAACAGCCCGGGCCCACCTGTTCCACGCCGGCACAGTCGAGGAGTACCGGCGCGTCGTGGCGGCCGGCACCGAGCGGGTGGCCCGGCGGGTGGCCGAGGCGACCGGACCCTGCACCGGCGTACGCCCGGACGAGTTGGCGCCGCTGGTCGACGCCGTCGACCTGGACCGCCCGCTGGGTGACGCCACGGCCGCCCTGGACGAGTTGGAGGAGGTCTACCTGCGCGACGCGGTCTACTTCCACCACCCCCGCTACCTGGCCCACCTGAACTGCCCGGTGGTGCTCCCGGCACTGCTCGGCGAGGCGGTGCTCAGCGCGGTCAACTCCTCGATGGACACCTGGGACCAGAGCGCCGGCGGCACCCTCATCGAACGACGGCTGGTCGACTGGACGGCCGGCCGGATCGGGTTCGGCCCGACCGCCGACGGGGTGTTCACCAGCGGCGGCACCCAGTCCAACCTGCACGCCCTGCTGCTGGCCCGGGAGGAGGCCCTGGCCGGGGCCACCCCCGCCGACCGGCGCATCCTGCTGCCCCGGCTGCGGATCATCGCCTCGGCGGCCGGCCACTTCAGCGTCCAGAAGGCGGCCAAGCTGCTCGGCCTCGCCCCGGACGCGATCGTGCTGGTGGAGACCGGCCCGGACCGTCGGATGCGGTCCGGCGCGGTCCGCCACGAGATCGCCCGCTGCCGCCGTGACGGCCTGCCGGTGATGGCGGTCGTCGCCACCGCCGGCACCACCGACTTCGGCACCATCGACCCGCTCGACGGGATCGCCGAGGTGTGCGCCACCGCCGGGGTGTGGCTGCACGTCGACGCCGCGTACGGCTGCGGGCTGCTGGTCTCGCCCACCCGCCGGCACCTGCTCGACGGCATCGAGCGGGCCGACTCGGTGACCGTCGACTACCACAAGTCCTTCTTCCAGCCGGTCAGCTCCAGCGCGGTGCTGGTCCGTGACGGGCGGACGTTGCGGCACGTCACCTGGCACGCCGACTACCTCAACCCGGCCCGGATGGTCGCCCAGCGCATCCCCAACCAGGTCGACAAGAGCATGCAGACGACCCGGCGCTTCGACGCCCTCAAGCTCTGGCTGACCCTGCGGGTGATGGGCCCGGACGCGGTCGGCGAACTCTTCGACGAGGTCTGCGACCGGGCCGACGACGCCTTCGATCTGGTCGCCGCCGATCCCCGCTTCGAGGTGCTGACCCGTTCGCCGCTGAGCACGGTGGTGTTCCGCTGGTTGCCCACGGGCCGGGGGCGGGACCTGGCCGACGCGGCCAACCTGCGGGCCCGGGAGGCGCTCGCCGCCTCCGGCCTGGCCGTCGTCGCCGGGACCAAGGTGGACGGTCGGCAGTACCTCAAGTTCACCGTTCTCAATCCGCACACCACACGCGAGGATGTCGGGTACGTGCTGGACCTGATCGCCGAGCACGCCGGCCGGTACGTGCACGCCCACGCCGGCACGCCCGCCGTTGACCTGACCTGCCCGGTCGGCTGACATGCCGCCGGAGAACCCGAGCCTGGAGGGCCGGATGTCCAGCTACGACTTCATCGGGATCGGTCTCGGCCCTTACAACCTCGGCCTGGCCTGCCTGACCGCGCCGATCGCCGAGATCGACGGGCTGTTCCTGGAGGCCCGCGACGACGTGTCCTGGCACCCCGGGATGCTGCTGGAGTCCTCCCGCCTACAGACCCCGTTCATGGCCGACCTGGTGACCCTGGCCGACCCCACCTCGCCGTACTCCTTCCTCAGCTATCTCAAGGAGATCGGCCGGCTCTACCCCTTCTATATCCGGGAGAACTTCTATCCGCTGCGGGTGGAGTACGACGCGTACTGCCGGTGGGCCGCCGGGAAGCTGTCCAACCTGCGCTTCGGCCACCAGGTGACCGCCGTCGAGTACGACCCGGCCGACGACCGGTACGTGGTGACCGCCACCGTGGCCGGCGAGACCGTGACGCACCGGGCCCGGCACGTGGTGCTCGGCACCGGCACCCCGCCGCACCTGCCGCCCGCGTGCGCCGGACTGACCTCCGACGCGGTGCACAACTCGCGCTACCTGGAGAACCGGGACGCGTTGCGGGCCAAACGGAGCATCACCGTGGTCGGCAGTGGCCAGAGCGCCGCCGAGATCTACCACGACCTGCTCGGCGACATCCACACGTACGGCTACCGGCTGAACTGGGTGACCCGCTCACCCCGGTTCTTCCCGCTGGAGTACACCAAGCTCACCCTGGAGATGACCTCACCGGACTACGTGGACTACTTCCACGCGCTGCCCGAGGCGACCCGCTACCGGTTGGAGTCCGAGCAGAAGGGCCTGTTCAAGGGGATCTCCGCCGACCTGGTCGACGGCATCTTCGACCTGCTCTACGCCACCAGCGTGCACGGCCCGGTGGACACCCGCCTGCTGACCAACACCGAGCTGACCGAGGTCACCTACGACGAGGCCGCCGGGGTGCACACGCTCGCGCTGCGCCACGTCGAGCAGGAACGCGACTTCACGATGGAGACCGAGGGGCTGGTGCTGGCCACCGGCTACCACTACCGGGTGCCGGCGTACCTGGACCCGATCCGCGACCGGCTGCGCTTCGACGGGCACGGCCGGCTCGACGTCGCCCGCAACTACAGCATCGACAGCACCGGGCGCGGCGTCTTCCTCCAGAACGGTGGTACGCACACGCACAGCATCACCTCGCCCGACCTCGGGATGGGCCCGTACCGCAACGCCTGGATCATCCGCGAGCTGCTCGGCCGGGAAGCGTACCCGATCGAGAAGTCGATCACGTTCCAGGAGTTCGGGGTGCCCGCGTGACCGAGCTCGTGTTCACCCGCCACGATCCGGGGCTGGGCGAGTTCGCCCTGCGCACGCTCGACGTGGCCACCGACGCGCCGCTGCTGCACCGCTGGGTCACCCACCCCAAGGCGGCGTTCTGGATGATGCAGGACGCCGACCTGGACCGGGTCGCGGCCGAGTACGGCGCGATCGCCGCCCACCCGCACCACGACGCCTTCCTCGGCCTGTGGCGCGGCGAGCCGGCGTTCCTCGCCGAACGCTACGACCCGGCCCGGGTGGAGCTGGTCGGCCTCTACGACGCGCAGCCCGGCGACGTCGGCATGCACTTCCTCTGCGCGCCCACCGACACCCCCGTGCACGGCTTCACCACCGCCGTGATCACCGCCGTGATGGCCTGGCTCTTCACCGACCCCGCCACCCGTCGGGTCGTGGTCGAGCCGGACGTGCGCAACACCGCCGTGCACGCGCTCAACGCGGCGGTCGGGTTCGAGGTGACCGGCCCGATCGACAAGCCGGAGAAGACGGCGCTGTTGAGCATCTGCACCCGGGAACGGTTCGTCGCCGCGACCCGTAGCGAAGGAGCATCATCGTGACCACCCCCGCCTCGTCCGCACCGGTCGCACACCTGCGTCCGCAGACCTGGGAGCGGGTCAACCGGCTGCTGGTGCGCAAGGCCCTCGCCGAGTTCACCCACGAGCGGCTGCTGACCCCCGAGCCGGTCGACCCGGCCGCCGGGCCCGCCGACGCGCACGGCCGCCGGTGGTACGCGGTGAGCGGCGACTCCGGCGCGGTGCGGTACCGCTTCGCCGCGCGGGTGCTGGCGCTGGAGCACTGGGACATCGACCCGGAGAGCATCACCCGGCACCGGGGGGACGAGTCGCTGCCGCTGGACGCCGTCGACCTCTGCCTGGAGCTGCGCGACGCGCTCGGGCTCGCCGACCGGATCCTGCCCGTCTACCTGGAGGAGATCACCTCCACGCTGGCCGGTGCCGCGTACAAGCTGGACCGCGCGCTGCCCAGCGCCGCCGAGCTGGTCGAGGCCGACTTCCAGGTGATCGAGACGTCGATGACGGAAGGCCACCCGTGCTTCGTGGCCAACAACGGCCGCCTCGGCTTCGGCGTCGACGAGTACCACCGCTACGCCCCGGAGGCCGCCCATCCGGTCCGGCTCGTCTGGGTGGCCGCGCACCGCGACCACGCCACCTTCACCAGCGCCGCCGACCTGGAGTACGCGAGCTTCCTGCGGGCGGAACTGGGCGAGACGACCCTGTCCCGGTTCGCCGACACGATGCGTGACCTCGGTCTGGACCTGGACGACTACCTGCTCATGCCGGTGCACCCGTGGCAGTGGTGGAACAAGATGGCGGTGACGTTCGCCGGTGAGGTGGCTCGCCGCCGTCTGGTGCACCTCGGCGAGGGGCCGGACGAATACCTGGCCCAGCAGTCCATCCGGACCTTCTTCAACGTCAGCGCGCCGCAGCAGCACTACGTCAAGACCGCCCTGTCGGTGCTGAACATGGGCTTCATGCGGGGACTGTCGGCCGCGTACATGGAGGCCACCCCGGCGATCAACGACTGGCTCGCGGAGCTGGTCGCCGGCGACGCGGTCTTCGGCGCCACCGGCCTGACCATCCTGCGGGAGCGGGCCGCCGTCGGTTACCGGCACCGGCAGTACGAGGCGGCCACCGACCGCTACTCGCCGTACCGCAAGATGCTGGCCGCACTCTGGCGGGAGAGTCCGGTGCCCGGCCTCGCCCCCGGCGAACGGCTGGCCACCATGGCGTCGCTGCTGCACGTGGACGCCGACGGCCGCTCGTTCGCCGCCGAACTCGTCGCCGCCTCGAAGCTGGCGCCGACCGAGTGGCTGCGCCGCTACCTGAACGCCTACCTGACCCCGCTGCTGCACGCCTTCTACGCCTACGACCTGGCCTTCATGCCGCACGGCGAGAACGTCATCATGGTGCTGCGGGACGGCGCGGTCGAGCGGGTGATCTTCAAGGACATCGCCGAGGAGATCGTGGTGATGAGCGCCGAGGCGGAGCTGCCGGCGACCGTGGAGCGCATCCGGGCCGACATCCCGGAGGACATGAAGCTGCTCTCCATCTTCACCGACGTCTTCGACTGCTTCTTCCGCTTCCTCAGCGCCACCCTGGTCGCGCAGGGCGTGGTGGACGAGGAGACGTTCTGGCGGGCGGTCGCCGACTGCGCCACCGCGTACGCCGACCAGGTGCCGCACCTGGCCGACCGGTTGGCCCGCTACGACCTGTTCGCCCCGGAGTTCGCGCTCTCCTGCCTCAACCGGCTGCAACTGCGCGACAACCAGCAGATGGTCGACCTCTCCGACCCGTCGGCCGCCCTGCAACTCGTCGGCGCCCTGACCAACCCCCTGGCCCGCTTCGCGCCCGCGCGGTGAGCCGCCGACCCGCCCTGCCTGACGGCGGCCGGGCGGGTGGCGTTCGCGGTTGTGGTGGCGAGGCCGGGCGTCCCGCCGTCGAGCGTGGGCACGGCGGGACCGGGTGCCGCCGTCAACCGGCTGCCGGCGCGAGTCGGGCGAGGTGCGTGTCGATCTCCGTGCGGGCGTCGGCGGGACTCAGGCCGGTGGTCAGGATCCGGACCGTGATGCCGTCGGTCAGGGTGGTCAGCGCGGCGGCCTCGGCGCGCGGTTCGACGTGCGCCCCGAGGTCGCCGCCGGCCCGACCCCGGGTGAGCAACCGTTCGAGGTTGGCCCGCAGGGCCGCCTCGCTCTCGGCGAGGATCTCCGCTATCTGCGCGTCGACCAGCGCCTCGGCGGTCAGGACGAGCCAGACCCGGGCCTCGAAGGTCCGCTCGTCGTCCAGCGGGACGATTTCGCACGCCGCCTGCCGGAGGACGTCCACGGTGATGGCGTCCGCCGGGATCGTCTGCGCCCGGCGCGTCACCCGTTCGGCGAGGTGCGCGATGGCCGCCTGCACCATGCGTTCCCTGGTCGGCAGGTAGTGCTGAGCGGTCGCCAGCGCCATGCCGGCCTCGGTGGCGACCGCCCGGACGGTCATCCCGACCGAGCCCGAGCGGGCGAGCACTGTGCAGGCGGCGGCACCGAGATGCCGCCGCCGCTCCTCATGATCCACAACCTTCGGCACGCCAGCGATCATAGATGATCGGTCATTTGACCGATATAGGTCAGCGACCTAATCTAGCGCCCATGAGCAGTTCCGCACCGGGCCGGACCACCCCGATCACCCACGCCCCTCGATTCACCTACCGCGACATGGCCCTGGTGTTCCTCGTCGGCATCGGCCTGGCCAACTCGGCCGTGGCGGACTTCCTGGCACAGGGACCGGCCCGGCTGGGCATGTCCGAGATGGCGGCCACGAGCATCGCCTGGGCCCTGATCAACGGCACCCAGTTGGCCGTCGGCCTGCTGGTCACCTGGCACCGCTTCGGCGCGATCCGCCGACCGCTGCTGCTGGAGCGCCCCGACCGGGCCCAGGTCGGCGCCGCCGCCGGATGGGGCATGGCCAAGGCCGCGCTGACCCTCGGCCTGCTGCTGGTGCTGCCCACCGCGCTCACCGAGGGCGGCGGTGGAGAGGGCGGCTACCCCGCCGGGAGCCTCCTGGCGCAGTTCACCTTCGCGTTCGCCTTCGGTGCCGTCGCCTCACCCGTCTACGAGGAGGTCCTCTACCGGGGCGTCTTCTTCCGCGGACTGGCGGCCCGGATGCCTGCCGTCGCCGCCATCGTCCTCTCCTCGGCTTTCTTCGCCGTAGCGCACCTGCCCCGGTTCTTCAACACCATCAGTGCGCTCGTCGCCGGGCTCATCTTCGCCTGGCTGCTGCACCGGTACCGCAACCTCTGGGTGCCGATCCTGGCCCACGCGGTCAGCAACGGCACCCTGGTCGTGCTGGCCTTCGCCGTCGAGGCCACCGCAGGTTAGTCGTCGGACAGGTCGGCGAGGTCGCGCGCCACCAGGTCGGCCAGCAGCGTGTGCCGCCCCGGGTCGTTGTCGGGCGTGATGCCCCGACTCGGCATCTCCACGGTCATCAGCAGGTGCAGGTGCATCCGGTACAGCGCCAACCGGCGGCGCACCCCGTCGTCGAAGACGAGCGGCGTGCCGGTGGCCTCGGCGTACCCGCGCAGGAACGGATGGGTCGGCTCGTCCTCGGCCCGCCGGAACAGCAGCGGCGAGACCAGGTCCAGCAGCGGGTCGCCGTAGAGGAACCGTTCGCCGTCGACCAGCCCGCACATCCGGTACGCGCCGGTGGCGTCCGGCGCGGCCAGCACGTTGCCGTCCCAGCAGTCGAAGTGCAGCAGCGCCGGGCGGCGTACCTGGTCGAGCAGGTCACCGTGCCGGGCCACCAGCGCGCGGAACCGCTGCGGCGGGGCGGGCAGTGCGATGTCCCAGTCGGCGGCGTCGGCGAGCAGGTCATCGATGATCGCCGTGAACGCCGCCCGCCAGGTCGTCCCGCCGCTGCGGCCCGCGTCGTAACCGAACCGGTCGCCGGTGATCCGGTGCACGGCCGCCGTCGCCGCGCCCAGGTCGGCGCGGGCCGGTGCGTCGTCGACGTCCAGGTCGGGCAGGGCGCGGCCGGGCAGTCGGCTGGTGACCAGCCACTCGCCGAGGCGCGGGTGCACGCCGTGGTGCAGCACGGCCGGCACCGGCACCGTCGGTGCGCCGTCGGCGACCAGCCGGAAGTAGCGGGCCTCGGCGGCGAGCAGCCCGGTCTCGTACCGCAGCAGCCGGGCGCGGGGCGGCGGGCCCACCTTGAGCACGACCTCGCGGTCGTCGTCGAGGTGGACCCACCACACGGTGGCGAAGCTGCCGCCGGTCAGCGGCGCACAGTCGCGGACCTTGCGGTCGGGGCCGAACGAGGCCCGGACGTAGTCGGCCACGTCGTCGGCGGTGAGGACCTGTTGGGTGGGGCTGAGCGGCGGCACCGGACCAGGGTATGCGTCCGGTGCCGCCGGTCACCGGTCAGCCGCCGGTCACCACTCCGGTCAGCACCACGTCCACGATCGGCCCGTTCTCGCGCTCGGTGAAGGCCAGCTCGATCCACTCGTCCGGCTCGGTCACCGAGTCGGCGATCGTCGGCACGATGACCTCACCGACGCCGGTCTCGGCCGGAATCACCACGTACGGGATCAGCCAGGTCTGCGACAACGGCCGTTCCGGCTGCACCGACTCGTTCGCGTAGTTGGTGAACCACTCCGGGTCCACGTCCAGGGTGGACAACTCCGGCCCGGCGCTGGGCGCCTGTGGCCAGGTGGACAGGAACAGCCCCTGCTCGGTCGGCGCCGACGCGGACAGGCGCCAGCTCAACAGTTCGCCCTCGGCGACGCGCACCTCACGGGACTCGACGGTGAGCACCGGCACCGGGTCGTCGTTGCGGACGTCGAGTCCACCGACGTAGTCGCCGACCACCACGCCCCGGTCCGTCTTGACGGACAAGGTGTACTGCTCGGTGTAGTTCCACAGCGTGTCCCCGACCACCTCGACCGGCACCGGGATGCGGCGCTGACCGGGCCGCACGGTGGCCGTCCAGATGCGCGTCTCGAGGGTCACCGGGTCGAGCAGGTACAGCCGTACCGCGCCGCTGCCGCGTCCGGTCAACGACACCGGGATCTCGTGCGTCCGGGTGCCGGAGTCGCCCTCGGACACCTGGAGGGTGCCGACGTCGAGGCGGGGCAGGGGGGCCGGGCGTGGGTCGGGCGTGCCCGGCGTCCATCCCCACGCGTCGAGCAGCCAGGCGCGGCCGGTCGCGCTGCGCGGGGTGATCTCGATTGCGGCGAGCCGGGTGGGGGCGCCCTTCAGCGGCACCCGCACCTCCTGTGCCCAGTACGAGGTCGTGTACCCGGTCCCGGGCAGGCCGTCGACCCGGACCTCGCCGAGCCGGGTGCGCCGTCCGTCGGTGCCGACGACGGTGACGTCCCACCGGTTGTCGGTGGTGTTCGGCGGGACGATGACGCGGAGTGCCAGCTCCCGGGCACCGGCGACGGATACCGGCCGGGGTGGCGCCAGCCGGATCGGGGTGCCGGCGCGGGACCAGGTCAGCTCGGCCGCGTACCGGTCGGCGTCGGGCACGTTCCAGTAGAACGGCACGAAGTGCGCGAACTGCGCGTTGCGGTCGTCCGGGTCGAGGCAGGACCGCTGCGGGTCGAAGGTGACCTGTTCGCAGAGGCGAGCCCCGCCGGAGAGCCTGGTCGACGCATCCGGTGTCAGGACCGGCGTGCGGTTGCCGCCAAGCGCGTGACTGCGCACCCGGGCCGGGTCGGCCGAGGGGGCGCGTCGGCCGCTGCCGTCGAGCAGTGGTCGGACCCGGTCGTCGCCCGCGACGAAGAGCCGTGCGGCGGCGGCGACGTAGGTGGCGCCGACGGTCTGCTGCTGCGCGGCGGTGAGCCGGGTCGGGGTGCCGGGATCACAGACGGCATCCGGGCCGCCGTCGTCGGTGAAGAAGTCGTCCCACGACGGGGCCACCGCCTGTCCGGGCGTCCATTCGGTGTTGAAGAAGTTGTGGTTGGCGCCGATGACGTAGAGCGCACTGTGCAACGCGCGGCCGGAGCTGACCCCGCGCGTGCCGTCCACGAAGATCTGGCCCTGCTGGTCGAGGACGTCGCCGTCGCAGCCGGGCAGGATCGTTACCGACGGGACGTCCGGCACCGGGTTGTGGCCGAAGATGGTCGGACCGATCAGCAGCAGACCGCGTACGGTCCAGCGGACCCGGCCCGAGTAGCCGTCGACGGCGGCCGGCGGCGGGGTGAGCGAGTCCATCGCGGCGCGGTTGACGCCCTCGCCGCCCCGGGAGTGACCCACCAGGAGCACCCGGTACAGGTCCTG
>NZ_SISL01000820.1:0-1111 GCF_004307965.1 Verrucosispora sp. SN26_14.1
GGTGAGGTGTATAAGAGACAGGCTCATCAGCGCCCGGGCCGAGGACTTGTCCGCCAGCGCGGCCATCACCTGCGGTGACGGGCCGACGAAGGTGAGCCCGTTGTCCGCGCAGATCTCGGCGAAGTCGGCGTCCTCGGAGAGGAAGCCGTAGCCGGGATGCACCGCCTGCGCACCGACCTTGCGGGCCGCCTCCACCACGGCGGCGGCGTTGAGATAGCTGCGGCGGCTGGCCGACGGCCCGATCCGGACGGCCTCGTCGGCCAGCCGCACCGCCGCCGAGTCGGCGTCCGCCGTGGAATAGACCACGGCGGTACGGATGCCCAGTTCACGGCAGGCCCGCAGGATGCGCAGCGCGATCTCGCCCCGGTTGGCGATGAGCACCTTCTCGAACACGGTCCACCACCTCAGGCCGGGTCCAGGGCGACCAGCGGCTGGTCGTACTCCACCGGCTGGCCGTCGGCGACCAGCACCTCGGTCACCCGGCCGGCCCGGTCGGCGGTGATCTCGTTCATCAGCTTCATCGCCTCGACGATGCCGACCACCTGACCGGGCCGGACCAGGTCACCGACGGCCACGAAGGGCGCGGTGCCGGGCTCCGGCGCGCGATAGAAGGTGCCGACCATCGGCGAGCGCACCGCGCTCCGAGAGACCGGCGCAGCGGCTCCGACCGGCTCGGGCGGCCCGGTGGGTGCGGACGACGCGAGGGGTACGGCCGGAGCGGCGGATGCGGTTCGCGGGGCGGGCACCGGGGCGAGCGGGCTGGATCCGGCCTCGTGCCGCCACTCCACCTCCAACTCGGCCCCGCCGGCGCACACCCGCAGCCGGCGTAGCGGACCGGGCAGTTCGGCGACGAGCCCGACGACGTGACGCCGCAGGTCGGTGAGCGCCGCCTCGGTGACCGCCCCGTTCCGCGTCTCCGGTCCATCCGGGACCGTCGCACCCGCGTCCGGCCGGTCCGGATCCGTCGCGCCGTACGCGTGCGTCGCGGGTGGTGGGCAGGTGGGCGCCGGGACACGGTCCGTCGGGGTGGGCGCCGGCGGTGGCCCGACCGGTGCCGCGACACCGGGCGACGGCACACCCGGCACCGGCGGCCGTACGGTCGGGGCACGGG
>NZ_SISL01000821.1:0-1101 GCF_004307965.1 Verrucosispora sp. SN26_14.1
ACCCCGGGCCAGCACGACGGTGGCGCCGACGGCGCCGCGCGCTAGACGATGACGCGACTCGACCCGCCGGGCGGCCACGGCCGCCCGGCGGTCCCGTCCGTACCTGCGGAAGCGGCATCCCGCGAGCCGGCAGCCCCGCACGGTGCCGTCGAGGCGGCGGCCCCCGGCGGGTCGGCGTCGACCGCCGAGGCGGCGTTGGCCCGGTGCGTCAGCGTGGAGGCGGCCAAGTTCGCCGCCGCACACTGGGGGCAGACCCCGCTGCTGTCCCGCGCCGCCGAGCTGCCCAACCCGGCCGGCTTCACCGACCTGCTCAGCCCCGCCGACGCCGACGAGCTGCTCAGTCGGCGCGGTCTGCGTACCCCCTTCCTGCGGGTGGCCAAGGACGGCCAGGTGCTGCCGGCGGCGCGCTACACCGGCGGCGGCGGTGCCGGCGCCGAGATCGGCGACCAGGTCCTGGACGAGAAGGTCATGCGGTTGTACGCGGACGGGGCCACCCTCGTCCTGCAGGGCCTGCACCGCACCTGGCCGGCGCTGATCGACTTCACCCGTGACCTCAGCCTGGCCGTCGGGCAGCCGATGCAGGTCAACGCCTACCTGACACCGGCGGGCAACCAGGGCTTCGCCACCCACTACGACACCCACGACGTGTTCGTGCTCCAGGTCGACGGCCGCAAGCAGTGGCGCATCCACCCGCCGGTGCTGCCCGACCCGCTGGAACGCCAACAGTGGGGTGGCCGGGCCGACGAGGTCACCGCGACCGCCCAGGGCACACCCGCCCTCGACGTGGTGCTCGAACCGGGAGACGCGCTCTATCTGCCCCGGGGCTGGCTGCACAGCGCCCAGGCCCAGGAGACCAGCTCCCTGCACCTGACCGTCGGCATCCGCGCGTTCACCCGGTACGCCCTGGTCGAGGAGTTGCTCGCGCTGGCCGCCGAGGACCGTCGGCTGCGGGCCACGCTGCCGTTCGGCACCGACCTGGCCGACCCGGACGCCATCGAACCGGAGCTGACCGAGACCGTGGAGGCGCTGCGCGACTGGCTGCTGCGGGCCGACCCGGCCGAGGTCGCGGCCCGGCTGCGGCAGCGTGCCTGGCCCTGTCTC
>NZ_SISL01000822.1:0-1092 GCF_004307965.1 Verrucosispora sp. SN26_14.1
AGCCGGCGCCGGCCAGCGCCGACCCCGGTGCCAGCTCCGCCGCGGTCCCGCCACTCATCAGGTACGCCGAGCCGCCCGCCCGGCGCACCCGGCCCAACCGTTCCGGGTACGCCAACCCGACCAGCAACCCGGCGGCCAGATCGTCGGGCAGGGCCTTCCCGGCGGGGTCCTCGGCGGTGCCGGCCGGCAGGGCGGTACGCAGTCGGCGTACCTCGGTCCGCCAGCGGGCGGTGGCACCCGGCTCGACGCCGTCGCGCAGTCGACGCCAGGCGGCGGCGAGGTCGTCGCCGGCACCGGCGACGGACTCCTCGGCGAGCAGTGCGACCACCTCGGCGGCGCGCCGGGCGCCCACCCGGGCGGCACCGTCGAGCAGGGCCCGGGCCAGCCGGGGATGCGCCCCGGTGGCGGCGATCGCGCGTCCCCGCGCGGTGATCCGGCCGTCCGGGTCGAGGGCCCCGAGCGTGCCCAGCGTCTCCCGGGCCACCGTCATCGCCGCCACCGGGGGCGGATCCGGCAGCGCGAGTCCGGTGCCGTCCGGTGTGCCCCAGGCGGCCAGGTCGAGGGCGAAGCCGGTGAGGTCGGCGGTGGCGATCTCCGGTTCCGGTTGGGCCGCCAGCCGCTCGTGGGTCGCCGGTGACCAGCAGCGGTAGACGTGCCCCGGTGCCTCGCGACCGGCCCGTCCGGCCCGCTGGGTGGCCCCGGCCCGGGACACCGCCACGGTGACCAGCGCGCCCAGTCCCCGGGCCAGATCCAGCCGGGCGACCCGGGACAGGCCGGCGTCCACCACGGTCCGCACCCCCGGCACGGTCAGGCTGCTCTCGGCCACGGCGGTGGCCAGCACCACCCGTCGTCGCGGTCCCGGACGCAGCGCCGCGTCCTGTTCGGCGCCGTCCTGGCGGCCGTGCAGCCGGAGCACGTCGACCTGGTCGCGCAGGGCGGCCAACCGGCCCGCGACGGCCGCTATCTCGCCCACACCGGGCAGGAAGACGAGCAGGTCGCCGTCCTGTTCGTCGAGTGCCCGCCGGACGGTGGCGGCGACGTGGTCGAGCAGCGCCCGGTCGACCGGCCCGGCGCCGGGCGGCGGTACCGGCC
>NZ_SISL01000823.1:0-1084 GCF_004307965.1 Verrucosispora sp. SN26_14.1
GAGCGCTAGTCTCGTGGGCTCGGAGATGTGTAATAAGAGACAGGGGTGCCCGTGGTCGGTCAGCTCCACCGCCACCGTCTCCGCGCCGAACAGCGCGGTGAGCCGGTCCAGCTCCCGGGCCGCCGCGTCCACCCCCTCGGTGAGCAGGGCGGACGGCACGTGTCCCTTGCGGCAACCGGTCAGCACCAACACGTGGTCGCGCAGGTCGGCGGCCACCTCCTCCAGTTCCCCGTAGACCGGGCGTCCCTTCTCCCCGCCCCGCAACTGGGCGCGGGCGATGGTCGTGGCCAGCCGCGCGTACCCCTCGTGGCCGTGCGCCAGCACCAGCAGGTGGTTGCCGTGCGGGTCGGGTACGCCCTGCTGCGGGCCGGGCAGACCGAGGGACAGCTCCGCCCCGAAGATCGTCGGCAGGTCCAGCGTGCGGGCCGCCTCGGCGAAGCGCACCACGCCGTAGAAGCCGTCGTGATCGGTGACGGCGAGCGCGGTCAGCCCCAGCCGGACGGCCTCCTCGGCCAGTTCCTCCGGGTGGCTGGCCCCGTCGAGGAAGCTGAAGTTGGTGTGCGCGTGCAGCTCGGCGTACGGCACCACACCGTCGGGGCGGGCCAGCTCGGGCGGACGGTACTGCTCCCGGCTCCGACTCCAGGCCGGCGAGTCACCCCCGTCGGCGTCGACCGCGAGGGGATCCACCACCCGCAGGTGCCGTTCACCCTCCCCGGTACGCCCGGAGAGCACCCGCTCCAGCTCCGACCAGGGCAGCCGAGGATTGTGGAAACTCACCGCCCCACCCGGCCCACCGAGATCCCGGTGCGTTCCGGCCCTCCCCGGGGACGGAACGCACCACGATTCACTTCCGCCTCAGTCATAGACCGCCTCCACGAGCCACCGGCCGGCGTCGACGGCGAGCAGCAGGGCGCTGCCGTCGGCCAGGCTGACCTGGAAACGGGCCCTCCGACACGCCTCGACCGGGTCCCACCACCGCTCGTCGACCGGCCACGGGCCCGCCCAGCCGACGATCTCGACCGGCACCCCGGCCCGGCCGGAGATCCCGGCCCACGCACCACCCCGGCCGGCGCCCCCGGCCTGT
>NZ_SISL01000824.1:0-1084 GCF_004307965.1 Verrucosispora sp. SN26_14.1
GCCCGGTAGAGGCGGGCACGCGGGCCGCCCCGGCTGCCGCCGCGTTCGGTGTTGGCGCCGGTGCTCTCCACGAAGCCGGGCACGGAGAGCACCTTGCGGTGGAAGTTGCCGGCGTGCAGCGGGTGGCCCCAGACCGTCTCGTAGACGGTGCGCAGCTCGCCGATGGTGAACTCGGGCGTGAGGAACCGGGTGGCCAGCGGCGTGTACTCCAGCTTGGAGCGGGCCCGCTCCAGCCCGTCGTCGACGATCCGGCGGTGGTCGAAGGCGAGTTCCCGGCCGGGCAGCTCGGCGACCGGCACCCAGCCGGCCTCGTCGGCGTCGGTGCCGGCGGTGGCGTCCGGCAGGTCGGGGGCGAAGGCGAGGTGGGCGATGGAGACGACCCGCATCCGGGGGTCGCGCTCGGGCGCGCCGTAGCTCGCGAGCTGCTCCATGTGGACGCGACGCAGCCGCTCCCCGCCGAGCCCGGTCTCCTCGGCCAGCTCCCGCCGGGCGGCGGTGGCCGGGTCCTCGTCCGGGCGGACGAAGCCGCCGGGCAGCGCCCAGTGTCCGGCGTACGGCGGCTCGGCGCGGCGGATCAGCAGCAGGTGCAGCGCGTCGTCCCGGATGGTCAGCGCGACCACGTCGGCGGTGACCGCCACGGCCGGGTAGGCCCGTGGGTCGTAGGAGGCGAGGAAGTCCTGCTCGTTCACGCTCAATCACTCTCACTCTGAGAACATCTCTATGTGAGAACAACTTAGCGCGAAAAGAAGGGCCGGGCAAGTGCCCGACCCTCACCTCAGCGAATCGTGCCCACCAGATGCGGTCGACCTCGCTGGTCGTGCAGCGCGACGTCCCACCCGGCCCGGGCCGCCGTGGCGCTGAACGCCACCGTGCTCGGCAACGGCACCGGCAGCTTGAACGCCACGTCGACCGTGTACGCCTCGGGCAGCCGGTTCTCCACCGCCGCCAGGCAGCGGGCCTTGCTCCACATCCCGTGCGCGATCGGCCGGGGGAAGCCGAACAGCTTCGCGCCCAGCCGCGAGGTGTGGATCGGGTTGTGGTCGCCGGAGACCCGCGCGTAGTCCGTACCCACCCGGGGCTCGAC
>NZ_SISL01000825.1:0-1078 GCF_004307965.1 Verrucosispora sp. SN26_14.1
GGCCTGCCGGGCGGCGGTCGCCGAGGGAGCGTCCGCGCTGGTCGCGGTGGGTGGCGACGGCACGGTCCACCGGGCGATGCAGGCGGTGGCCGGCACCACGGTGCCGTTCGCCCCGGTACCCGCCGGCACCGGCAACGACTTCGCGATCGAGACCGGATTCCCGAGCGATCCGCGCGCGGCGGCGGACGTGATCGCGGCGGCGCTGCGCGCGGGCCGCAGCCGTCCCGTCGACCTGGCCAGGATGACCGGGTACGACGACACGGTGCGCTGGTACGGAGCTGTGCTCGCGGCCGGCTTCGACGCGATCGTCAACGAGCGGGCCAACCGGATGCGCCGGCCGAAGGGCGCACGCCGCTACGATCTGGCGATCCTGGTGGAGTTGGCCCGGCTGCGCCCACGCCGGTACACGCTCACCCTCGACGGTGAGCGGGTCGACGTCGACGCGGTGCTGGTGGCGGTCGGCAACAGTGCCAGCTACGGCGGCGGGATGCGGATCTGCCCGGACGCGGACCCGACCGACGGGCTGCTCGACGTGGTGGTCGGTGGCCGGTTCGACCGTCGTACGCTGATCCGCGTCAAGCCGCGCATCTACGCCGGCACGCACGTGGACCACCCGCTGGTGCGCACCTACCGCGCCCGCACGGTCACGGTGGCCGCCGAGGGCATCACCACGTACGCCGACGGCGAGCGTTCGCTACCCCTCCCGGTCACCGTCACCGCCGTCCCCGCCGCCCTCCACCTCCTCCACTGACCCGCTCCCACCCCGCCTGCACTCCCCTGCACCCCCGCACTGCCCGCGTCACCCACCCCGCATCACCCTCCGCCCTCACCAGCACACCCTCCCCGGCGCAAGCCAGCCCCCACACCCGCCCCGACGTTCCGCACCTCACGCTGACCCCGCCGATCATGGAGTCGCGGCGGCCGAGAATGCTGGCAAAAGCCGCGAACCAGCGACCACGACTCCATGATCGCGTGAGCCGCCCACGCCCGCCTCGTCGATCAAGAAGTTTGATCGCGCCCGGGGGCGGCGGGTGACGCAAACTCCTTGATCAACCGGACGGGGGGTGGGGGTGGGGGG
>NZ_SISL01000826.1:0-1072 GCF_004307965.1 Verrucosispora sp. SN26_14.1
ACGGCGGCCCGCTCCGCCGGCAGGCCGGACGCGAGCAGCGCACCGAGCAGCCCGGCCAGGACGTCCCCGGTGCCGCCGGTGGCCAGGGCCGGGGTGCCGGTCGGATTGACGTACGCCCGGCCGTCCGGCGTGCCGATCACCGTGCGGTTCCCCTTGAGCAGCACCACGGCGTTCGTCCAGGCGGCCAGCCGCAGCGTCGCGGCGACCCGGTCCGCGCCGGGCTCCTCGCCGCAGAGCCGGGTGAACTCCCGGTCGTGCGGAGTGATCACGATGGGCGCGTCGCGCTGCCGGAGCCGGTCGGCGAGCCGACCGTCGACCAGCAGCGTCAGCGCGTCGGCGTCCAGCACCACCGGCACCGGCGCGGCGAGCACCGTCCGCAGCTCGGCGGCGGCCCGGTCGTCCGTGCCCAGGCCCGATCCGCACACCCACGCCTGCACCCGACCCGCGTCGACCACCCGATCGGTGGCGATCACCGACGGGTAGCGGCGCACCACCTCCTCGCGGGCACCCCCCGCGTAGCGGACCAGGCCGGTCGGCCCGGCGAGCGCGCCGCCGACCGAGAGCACCCCCGCACCCGGATACGTCGCCGACCCGGTGGCCACCCCGACCACGCCCCGGGTGTACTTCTCCGAGGCCGCGCCGAGCCGGGGCCACCAGTCGACCACGTCGGGCTCCTCCACGACGTGCAGCGCCGGGCTACCCCGCAGCCACGGCCCCAGCCCGATGTCGACCAGCTCCACCTGCCCGGCGAGCGCGGCGGCGGGGCCGACCGCCAGAGCCGGCTTCCAGGCGCCGAAGGTCACCGTCACGTCGGCCCGCACCGCCTCGGGGCGACCGGACGAGGTCAACGGCACCGCCCCGGTGTCCACCTCGACGCCGCTGGGCACGTCCACCGCCACCACAGTCGCGCGACCACCGTCGCGCCCGTGCTGCCGCGACAGGCTCGCCGCCAACTGCTCGGCGGTCTCCCGCAGCCCGCCGCGCCCGCCGATGCCCACGATCCCGTCGAGCACCAGGTCGACCGTTGCCGGCGGGCGCGCCACGACCCGACCACCGGCGGCCCGCAACGCCG
>NZ_SISL01000827.1:0-1068 GCF_004307965.1 Verrucosispora sp. SN26_14.1
CGAGGACGTGAAGTTCGTCGACGTACGTTTCTGTGACCTGCCGGGTGTGATGCAGCATTTCAATCTGCCGGTGGAGTCTGTCGACGACAACTTCTTCACTGATGGTCTCGCGTTCGACGGGTCGTCGATCCGGGGCTTCCAGGCGATCCACGAGTCGGACATGCTCCTGCTCCCGGACGTCGCCACCGCCTTCATCGACCCGTTCCGGGCGCAGAAGACCCTCGCGTTGAACTTCTTCATCCACGACCCGTTCACCCGCGAGGCCTACTCCCGCGACCCGCGGAACGTCGCGAAGAAGGCCGAGGCGTACCTCGCCGCGTCCGGGATCGCCGACACCGCCTACTTCGGTGCCGAGGCCGAGTTCTACATCTTCGACTCGATCCGCCACGAAACCTCCGCCCACCAGTCGTTCTACTACATCGACTCGATCGAGGGCGCCTGGAACACCGGCCGCGAAGAAGAAGGCGGCAACCGCGGCTACAAGACCGCCTACAAGGGCGGCTACTTCCCCGTCCCCCCGGTCGACCACTACGCCGACCTCCGCGACAGCATCGTACGCCGCCTCATCGACACCGGCTTCACCGTGGAACGCTCCCACCACGAGGTCGGCACCGCCGGCCAAGCCGAGATCAACTACAAGTTCTCCACCCTGCTACACGCCGGCGACCAGCTCCAACTCTTCAAGTACATCGTGAAGAACGAGGCCTGGGCCAACGGCAAGACCGCCACCTTCATGCCCAAGCCCCTCTTCGGCGACAACGGCTCCGGCATGCACACCCACCAGAGCCTCTGGCTCGGCGGCGAACCCCTCTTCTACGACGAGACCGGCTACGCCGGCCTGTCCGACACCGCCCGCTGGTACATCGGCGGCCTCCTGCACCACGCCCCGTCACTGCTGGCCTTCACCAACCCGACGGTCAACTCCTACCGCCGCCTCGTGCCCGGCTACGAAGCACCGGTCAACCTGGTCTACTCCCAACGCAACCGCTCCGCCTGCACCCGCATCCCCGTCACCGGCAGCAACCCCAAGGCCAAACGCGTCGAGTTCCGCGTCCCCGACCCGTCCGC
>NZ_SISL01000828.1:0-1045 GCF_004307965.1 Verrucosispora sp. SN26_14.1
CGGCGGCACTCGCCCTCGGCGCGGCGGCGCTCTGGGCGGCCGGGACGGTCCTCGGCCGGATGGTCAGCGCCGAACTGTCCTTCCTCCACGTCACCACGCTGCGGTTCAGCGTCGGCCTGGTCACGCTGACCACCTTCGCGGCGGCCACCGGCACCCCGGTCGGCGTGCCGATCGAGCTGGTGCCCCGGCTGGTGCTGCTCGCCGCCATCCCCGGCCTGCTCGCCCTGACGCTGTACTACCACGCCCTGCGTCGGACGCCCGCGTCCAACGCGACCCTCGCCGAACTGGCCTTCCCGCTGACCGCAGCCCTGGTCGGGCTCACCCTGCTCGACGGTCGACTCGGCACCAGCCAGTGGGTCGGCCTGGCGCTGGTGCTGGCCTCGGTGGTCCTGCTCGCGCTGCACGAGAACCGCAGCTCCCGGCCGGCGGTGCGGCAGCCGGAGCAGCGCGTGCCTCAGGTCGTCGGCACCTCCGGCAGCGCCGCCGGGAGGTCCGACTCGACGCGGTGACGCAGCAGGTGCAGCGGCCCGGCGGTGACCCCCGCCTCGGTCAGTGCCACCGCGTACGCCGCCGCCGTCGAGTCGTCCACCAGGCCGTGCACCAGCGGCAGGGCGGGTGTAGCGGCCCGCAACAGCGACTCCACCTGGCAGGAGGCGATGGTGCCGGGCAACCCGAGCGCCGCCGCGTGACCGGCGACCGCCGCCGACGGCAGGTCCACCGGCACCGTACGGCTGGTCGGTCCGACGTGCAGCAGCCCGCCGCCGACCACCAGCACGTCGCGGTCCCGCCGCATCCGGGCCAGCGCCCGGGCGGGATCCAGCGCGTGCGGGAAGGAGTCGTCCACCACGATCGTGCCGGGGCGCAGCCGGTCGACGTCGAGCGGTTCGGTGGCCGCGCTGGTGGCACCGATGATCAGGTCGGCGGCGTACGCCGGGTCGGACACCGCCGGGGTGGTGGGACAGATCTCCACGGCGGCGGTGAGCCCGTCGGCGCGGAGCCGGTCCACCTGGTCGGCCAACCGGGGCGCTGTCTGGTATACACATCT
>NZ_SISL01000829.1:0-1061 GCF_004307965.1 Verrucosispora sp. SN26_14.1
GCACCGGCCGGGGCGCGGCGGGGGCCGCCCGGGGCTCCGCCGGCCAACTGAAGGAGCTGGAGCGCCGTCAGAAGTCCCGGGCGACCCGGGCTCAGCGGGACGCGCTGGACCGGGCCCTGGTCGACCTGGCCGCCTTCTATCGGGACGCACTCGCCGTGGCATGGTCGGCGCCGGTGGCGCCGGTGCACACCGACACCGTCGAACTGGCCGACGCCGGTGCCCGCAAGTGGCAGGCGGAGGGGGCGTTGCGGCGGCTGGAGGCGGTGCTCACCTGCCGGTCCGCGATCGAGGCCAACGTCAAGCCCCGGATCGCGGTCGAGTCGATGATGCTCGCCCTCTGGAAGGGCTGACCCCGGCCCGCGTCCCACCGGATGCCGAGTCCTGACGGAGCGGTCGGCTCCGGGATCCGCGCAGGCATCGACACGCCCGATTCTGGTGCGGTACGGTCCGGTGTGCCGTGGTGACGGCGGCGGTACGCACAGTGAGGGCGACTGGGGAGGAGTCCGCTGATGCCTCGGGGCGAGATCGACGAGGCGTGGATCGAGGAGGCGGTCCGACGCTACCGTCGGATCGAGTCCCTCCAGGCCGAGTTCGACCAGGCCGTGGCGACGGTCGAGGTCACCGTCCGGTCGCCGGACGGCCTCGTCGAGGTGGTGGTGACCGCCGGTGGCCGGATCACCGACGTGCGTTTCCTCGGCCCGCTGCACGCCCGCCAGCCGCGTGACGTCGCGGGTTCGGTGCGGGCCGCGGTGGTCGCCGCGGCGGACGCCGCCCAGTGGGCCCGGGAGAAGCTGCACAACGAGACGTTCACCGCCTACCGGCCACTGACGGGGGCGTGACATGGACACCCTTCGTGCCCTGGCCGCACGGATCGACGAGGCGAGCGCCACGTTGACCGCGCTGTCCCGCTCGGTCACCGCCGCCGACCCCGCGCAGGTCTCGTTCGGCGCGGACGCGCCGGGGAGACCCGGCGAGATCGGGCGGGCGTTGCACCGGCAGTGGATCACCGCCACCGGTGACCGGGCCCGTGAGGCGCACGCCGCCGCCGCGCAGTTGACCGC
>NZ_SISL01000083.1:0-17548 GCF_004307965.1 Verrucosispora sp. SN26_14.1
CCTCGACGGCGGTGCCGGCGGCCCGGGCGGCACGGGCCAGCACGCCGGAGCCGATGTCGGCGGCGAGTGCGGTCAGCAGCAGGACGCGCCGGGTGTCGGCGGGCAGCCGGTCCAGCATGGCCCGGTACGCGCGGCCGAGGTTGCCGTCCGTGGGCGGCGCCCCCGGCAGCGGTTCCCGTCCGAGCCACTGGCCCGGGGTGAGCGCGTCGCCCAGGTCCACCAGGGCCTGCGGATTGCCCGCGCCGACGGCGGCCAGCGTGGCGAGCACCGGCTCCGGCGGCGGCGGGCCGGGGCACCGGTCGGCGAGCAGCGCACGGCTGGCGGTCTCGTCCAGCGGCGGCAGCCGGCGGCTGGGTATCCCGGCCACCCGGCTGCCGTCACCGGCGGTGAGCAGCAGGGTGACCGGCAGGTGCCGCAACCGCCGGGCCACGAAGGCCAGGATCCGGGCGGTCGGCGCGTCGCCGGTGTCCAGGTCGTCCATGGTGCACAGCAGCGGACGCTCCCGGGCGGCCCGGCCCAGGAGTCCGAGTACGGCCATGGTGAGGACGAGCTGGTCGTCGTCGCCGCAGCCGTCCCCGGTCAGCGCGCGGCGCAGCACCCGACGCTGCCGCTCGGGCAGGTCGACGGCGTGGTCACGGACCGGGTCGAGCAGCCGTTGCAGGCCCGCATAGGGCAGCTCCGCCTCGTCGGCCAGCCCGGCCGCACTGAGCACCGTCCGCCCGCCGGCGTGCCGGTGGGCGTACGCCAGCAGGGTGGTGCGGCCGGCGCCTGGCTCACCGTGCAGCAGCAACGCCGCCCCCGGTGGTGTGGCGAGCAGGTCCTGGATCTGTCGGCACTCGTGCTGCCGTCCGCAGATGAAGGTTATTTGCACTCGTGATGCATTAACCATGCATCGAGTCTCACCCACGTCGGGCGGCTTGGAAAGGGGGTCAGGGTTCGACGACGGTCCTGAACAGGGCCTCCACCGTGCGGGACAGCACGGCACGGGCGGCGTCCACGCCGAGACCGAGACCGTCGCGCAGCGTCGACCAGGCCGGCCAGGTGCTCGCCGCCACCACCGCGTGGACCAGTTGCTCCCGACCGGCACCGGCGCGCGCCAACTCGGCGGCGAACAGCTCCTCGACCTCGCCGCGCACCCGGGCCAGGTGTTTGAGCCGGTTGCGGCGGAGTTGCGCGGAGAAGGGCTCGCGCATCTGGGCGGCCCGTGCCGCCGGTGCGATCAGCTGCAACAGCCTGGCCCGCTGCCGACAGTACGCGTCCACCCGCTTGGCCAGCGGCAACGTCGGCGAGATCGGCCGCCAGGCGGCGTCCTGCTGGCGGAGCAGTTCCCGGCCACTCGCCTCGAACAGGGTCTCCATGTCCTTGAAGTTGGTCCAGAGGGTCCGCAGCGAGATCCCGGCCCGCTCGGCGATGCGCTCACCGGTCGGGCGCAGGTCACCCTCGGAGATCAGGGCGAGATGCGCCTCCACGATGGCCGCCCGGGTGCGCTCGGCCCGGGCGGTCCGTCCGTCGACGCGGCCTGTCGCCTCGGCCGCCGTCGGTGTCGCCGCCCGACCCGCTGCCTCGGCCCCACCCATCCGCGCCCGCCTCCCCCACCGTCACGTTCCGTTGTGCGAGCCGAGTCTAGACGCGTGCCACGGCGGGGGTTTGCGCCCGATATGCCGTGCCGTGTGTCCGGCGGGTCGGAGTATCGGCGGTCAGATCGTCGGCACCCCGTCGGCCGGGGGCGTCACCGGTGGCACGGTGTACTCCGCGACCGGCCCGTCCGCCTCGTCGGTCTGGTACGTCGGGCCGAAGTAGCGCTGCACGCCCCCGTCGACCCGGCTCAACCGGCCGCCGCCGTACCCGGAGTGGTCGGTGGCGGAGAACCGCAGCGGCGCCACACCCGGCCCCTGGTAGCCGCCCTCGGCGACGGCCGCCAGCAGCGCGTCCCGGGTGAGCTCGGGCCCGGCGGCCAGCAGCACCTGCACGAAGAGGTAACCCACCGCCATGCCGTAGATGACGTTGCCGTCGAGGTCCGCGCCGCCGTTGTACTCGGC
Organism: Verrucosispora sp. SN26_14.1; assembly: GCF_004307965.1. Taxonomy (NCBI): domain Bacteria; kingdom Bacillati; phylum Actinomycetota; class Actinomycetes; order Micromonosporales; family Micromonosporaceae; genus Micromonospora; species Verrucosispora sp. SN26_14.1. Next base: position 2,040 of record NZ_SISL01000083.1, read on the forward strand.
GTTCACCCTGCTGAAGAGCTGGATCCACGGGTCGGCGGTGTCGGTCGGCATCGGCAGGTAGTTGAGCCCGACCATCCCCTCCAGCAGGCCGGCGGCGTCGCCGAGCTGGCGGGCCAGGGTCGGCTGGTCGGCGCCGACGTTCGAGACCAGCCACTGCGGCCGGAAGCCCAACCGGGCGGCCGTGCCGACGGAGAGCGCGGTGAAGCCGGGCACGGTGGCCAGGATGACGACCTCGCAGCCGGCCGCCTTGAACGCGCCGATCTGCGGTGCCACGTTGGTGTTGCTGGTGACGTACGTCTGGCGGGCCACGATCGCACCGGCACCCAGCACCTGCTCCACCCCGACCAGGGCGTCCCGCCCGAAGTCGTCGTCCTGCCCGAGGAAGCAGACCTTCCGGCCGGGCAGCGTGGTCCGGACGTGGTGGGCGAGGATCTTGCCCTCGACGGTGTAGTCCGGGTTGAAGCCGAACGTGCCCGGGTAGCGGTCGGGCTGGTCCCAGTTGCGGCTGCCGGAGGCGACGAAGAGGTCCGGGACGCGGTTGGTGTGCAGGAAGTCGAGCACGCCGGTGTGGGTGGGCGTCCCGAGGCCGTTGAGGATCGCGAAGACCCGGTCCTGGAGCACCAGTTGCCGGACCACCTGCTGGGTGTTCGCCGGGTTGTACCCGTCGTCCACGACCTTGTAGGTGATCTTCCGGCCGTGCACGCCGCCGTTGGCGTTGACGTGGTCGAAGTACGCCTTCGTGGCGGGGGCGATCTTCGAGTAGCCGGCCGACGCCGGACCGGTGAGCGGCATGTGGGTGCCGACGACGATCTCCGTGTCGGTGACACCGGGGACGGTGCCGGCGGGATCGTCGCCGCCGCAGGCCACGGAGCCGGCCAGCAGGACGACGGCGGTGGCGGTGGCGAGGGAGCGCCGGGTCGTGGATCGCATGGGACACCGACCTTTCATCGGTCCGGTGGTGCGGGGTGGTGGGTGGGGTGTGTCGGCCGTCGCTTCCGCAGCGCCCGGCCCAGGCGGGACAGCGCGCCCTGCACGCCACCGGGCGCGGCGATCATGACGACGATCAACGTGCTGCCGAAGATCGCCAACGGCAGGTTGCCCTCCAGCCGTCGGGCGGTCGTCGGGGCGAGGGTGAGCAGGTCGGTCACCGAGTGCGCGAGGTCGGGCAGGGCGACCAGCGCGACGGCGCCCCACACCGCGCCGGCCAGGCGACCGAGACCGCCGATGACCACGGCCATCACCAGGAACAGCGACAGGGTCAGGCCGAACGCGCCGGGCGACACGCTCTGCGCCAGCACCGCCAGCAGGGCACCGCCGAGACCGGCGGCGGCGGCGCTGACCACGAACGCCACGACCTGCGTACGCGCCACGTGGATGCCGGCGAGGCGGGCGGCCACCTCGTCGTCGCGTACCGCCCGGAAGGCACGGCCGTACCGGCTGCGGACCAGGTTCGCCAGCAGCACCAGACAGAGCAGTGCCGCCGGGGCGGCCAGCCACACCTGCCACCGTTCGTAGGGGAAGGCGAAACCCAGGGCCGCCGGGGCGGGGGCGGTCGGCACCGTCAGGCCCTGTTCACCGTTGAGGAGACCGTCGAAGGTGACCGCCGAGGCCGGCACCACGACCGCGACGGCCAGGGTGAGCCCGGCCAGGTACGGGCCGCGCAACCGGGCGGCGGCCACCCCGACGACCGCCCCGACGAGCACGGTGACCAGCACCGCCGCGCCCAGCGACACCGGCAGCAGGGCACCGGAGGTGAGGCCCCGGTCGACGAGGGCGTGCTGGCACAGCGCGACGGTGTAGGCGCCGACGGCCATCAACGCCCCGTGCCCCAGGGAGAGTTGCCCGCACAGTCCGGTCAGGACGGTCAGACCGGCGGTCGCGCAGACGTAGGCGGCCACGGTGGCGAGTTGGAAGTTGCGGAACGGGTCGAGCTGGTAGCTGAGGACCAGCACCGCCAGTGCGGCGACGAGCGCGACGGCGAGGTGTCGCAGCAGGGTGGGCACCGAGCGGGGTCCGGCGGGCGGGTCGACGGCGGGACGCGGCGGCGACGCCACCCGGGTGGCGCTCACACCCGCCTCGCGTTCACCGGGGCGAACAGGCCACCGGGTCGCAGCAGCAACACCGCCAGCAGCAGGGCGAGCACCGCGAGGGGAATGAGGTCGCCACCGGCGTACCCGCTGACGTAGGAGAGCAGCAGGCCCACGCCGAGGCCGCCGACGACGGCGCCGGGCGGGCTGTCCAGCCCGCCGACCACCGCCGCGGTGAACGCAGTGACGAAGACCAGGTCCATCGCGTGCGGGTGCAGGCCCAACTCGGTCGGCACGACCAGCATCCCGGCCAGGGCACCGACACCGGAGGCCAGCGCCCAACCGAGGGTCCGCATCCCGGCCACGTCGACCCCGAGCAGCCGGGAGACCTCGGGCGCGAACGCTGCCGCGCGCATCCGCAACCCGACCGCCGTCCGGGTGAAGATCCAGACCAGGGTCGCGCCGACCACGCCGACGGTGGCGAGGACGAAGAGGTCGTACGGCGAGAGCACGGCCAACCCGCCGGCGGTCAGCGCGGTCCGGCTGAACGGTGCCTGGACCGGCAGGTACTCGTTGCCGTGGATCATGCCGAGGACGGCCTGGATCAGCAGCACCAGCCCGAGCGCGACGATCACCGGGTTGAGCGGTGACCGGTGGTCCACCAGCCGCATCACCGCCACGTCGACGAGTGCGCCGAGCAGCACGCCGGCGACCAGCGCGGCGACGAACCCCGCCCAGTACGAGCCGGTGGCGGCGGTCACCGCGTACGCGACGTACGCGGCGGCGACGGCCATCGCCCCCTGGGCGAAGTTGACGATGCGACCGGCCCGCCAGATGAGCACCAGGGCGAGGGCGAACGCCGCGTGGACCGCCCCTCGGGACAGGCCGTCGAGGGTGAGGAAGAGGAAGCGGTCCAACGATCCTCCTTCTGCGTCAGAACCCGAGCTAGGCGTGGCGCAGGTCGGTGTCGGCGCGGAGCCGGTCCGCCGGGGCGGTGAGCACCACCCGGCCGAGCGCCATCACGATGCCCTGGTCGGCGACGGCGAGCGCGCTGCGGACGTTCTGCTCGACCAGCAGCACGGTCAGCCCGGTGTCGTCGCGGAGCCGCCGCAGCAGCGCCATGGTCTGCGCCACGACCCGGGGTGCCAGGCCGAGCGACGGTTCGTCGAGCAGCAGGAGCCGGGGTCGGGCCACCAGGGCCCGTCCGAGCGCCAGCATCTGCCGTTCACCGCCGGAGAGCTGGTGGCCGAGGTGGCGTCGCCGCCGGGCCAGCGGCGCGAAGAGGTGGTAGACCTCGTCGAGGGCGCGGGCGGCGTCCGCCCGGTCCGCCCGCCACAGCGCGCCCAGCCGCAGGTTCTCCTCCACCGTCAACTCGCCGATCACGCCACGCCCCTCCGGCACGTGCGCCACGCCGCGCCGGACCAGGTGCTCGACCCGGGTGCCGCGCAGGTCCTCACCGGCGAAGCGGACCGTGCCGGCGGTGGGACGCAGCACGCCGGACAGGGCCCGCAGCAGAGTGGTCTTGCCGGCGCCGTTGGCGCCGAGCACGGCGGCGATGGTGCCGGCGGCGACCCGCAGGTCCACATCGTGCAGCACCGGCACCGGGCCGTACCCGACGGCCAGCGCCTCGACGCTCAGCAGGGCCGCCGGCCCGCTCACGACTCGGCCCCACCGGGGCGCGCCGCGTCCTGCGGCACCGTCGCCGCGTTCTGGGGCACGGCCGCGCCGAGGTAGGCGTCCAGCACGGCCGGGTCCTCGCGGACCTGCTCCGGCGTTCCGGTCGCGACGACCCGGCCGAAGTCGAGCACCACGATCCGGTCGCAGACCGCCATCACCAGGTCCATGTGGTGTTCCACCAGCAGGACGGCACAGGGGTCGGTGGCCCGGTGCGGGAGCGCGCGAACCAGGTCCGCCAGGGCGTCCACGTCCTCGCCGCCGAGCCCTCCGGCGGGCTCGTCGAGCAGCAGCAGCCGGGGGCGGGCGGCGAGTGCCCGGGCCAGGCCGACGCGTTGGCGGATGGCGAGGGGCAGGGTGTCGGGTGCCGCCGGGGCGTACCCCGCGACACCCAGTTCGTCCAGGACGGTCATCGCGTGCCGACGCAGCCGGCGCTCGTCGCGGTCGCTGCGGGGCAACCCGAGCAACGCCGGTAGCAGGCCGGTCCGGCTGGTGTGCGTGGCACCGGCCATCACGTTCTCCAGCACGCTGAGGCCGGTGAACAGGCCGGTCCCCTGGAGCGTCCGGGCGATGCCCAGCCGGGTGAGTCGGTGCGGTGCGGGCCGGAGCGGTCGACCGTCCAGGGTGAGCGTGCCCCGGTGCGGGGCGACGAAGCCGCAGACCACGTTGAACAGCGTGGTCTTGCCGGCGCCGTTGGGACCGATCACGCCCACCACCTCGCCCGGGGAGACCCGCAGCGAGACGTCGTCGAGCGCCGTGAGGCCGCCGAACCGCACGCCGATGCCGTGCATCGCGAGGCCGTCGGTCATCGACCCACCTCCTCGCGTCGGCGCCAAACTAATTACACTCGGAGTGTACGTTTCACAAAGTTGACGTCAAGCCCTCGCCGTCCGTGACATCCGCGCAGGCAAGGCCGCCGCCCGATGCGACGGGACGTGCCATCAGTCGGCCTTTGTGCACTGTCCATGCACAGCGAAGCCGCCGATCGGCGGACCGGCGGCGCCCGTCCGGGGCGGCCGGCGACGGCCGCCCCGGCGTCGGTGTCAGTGCGGGCAGGTGCTGCGGTACTCCTCGACGGCCAGGCCGCTCGGTCCCGGGCAGAGGAACTGCTCGTACCGGGTGTCGTCGTCTACGAACCGCTTGAGCCAGGACACCGCCTGCTTCGCGGTCGGCGTGTTCACCGTGTTCGGGAAGAAGTGCCCGGCGTTGTTGAGCTCCAGGTACGCCTTCTCCGCCGAGGCCGGGATGCTGGTGTAGAAGGGCTCGGAGTGCGAGGCGACCGGGGCGACGCCGTCGCTCTCCGCGCCGATGATCAGCGTCGGCACCCGCAGGTTCGACCAGTTCTTGCTCAGGTTCCAGGGTGCCAGCGGCACGGCGGCCTGCAACGACGGTCGGCTCGCGGCGGCCTCCAGACTGCCACCGCCGCCCATCGAGTGACCGGCCACCGCCAGCCGACTGGCGTCGGCCCGGCCGCGTACCGAACTGCGCTGGGTCAGGTAGTCCAGCGCGGCCAGGAGTTGGCGCCCCCGGCTGGCCGGCTGGTCGAGACGGGTGATGGTGTCGATGCCGATCACCACGAACCCGTGCGAGGCGATCCGGGGGCCGAGCCAGTCCAGGCTCGACCAGGAGGCGGTGTAGCCGGGCGAGATGGCGACCGCACCGAAGGTGCCCTCGCTGGTGCTGGTCGGATAGTAGATCACGCCGCCGCCGAAGCCGCTGACGCTCAACGAGGAGACGCTCGTCGAGGAGGTGGCGAACGGGCCTCGGCTCGCCTCCAGGATCGCGTCGGTCGGTGCCGGCCCGCGCTCGTACGGGCTGGCGGCGTGGGCGGGCGCGCCGGTGGCGACGAGGCCGCCGGTGGCGGCCAGCACGGCGGCCGTCGCCAGCCGGGCCACCAGGGGACGGAAACGGGAACGGGTGGTGGTGGAGGATCGCACGTCGGGCACTCCCTCGGTCCGGGCGGTATCGACTGCGATCAGTGTTCGAGATGTCCGACCAGCACCGCATCGGCAAAATCGCCAGTCATCGGGGTCGCCGGTGGACGCTGCCCACCGGCGACCCCGGCCCGGTTCACCGCACCGAGCAGAGCGTGCCGTTGAGCCGGAAGGCGGTCGGCGTCACGTTCGGGCCGCTGTACGCCCCGACGAACCCGGTGCCGACCGTCCCCCCGGCGGGGATCCGGCGGTTGTCGTCGGTGGCGGTCACCCGCACGGCGGTGCCGACCTGTTCCCAGTTCGCGTTCCAGCCGCTGCTGACCTGCTGCCAACTCGTCGGCCAGGTCCAGGTCAGCGTCCAGCCGTCGACCGCACTCGTCCCGGTGTTCGCCACCTCGACGTCGGCCACGTAACCGTTGCCCCAGTCCGTGGTGCTGGCGAAGCGGACGGCGCAGGTGCTGCTCGCCGGGCTGCCGGTGGTGAAGGTGAGCGGCGGGGACGACCAGGAGACCCGACCCGTGGTGTCACGGGTCAACACGTTGACCGTGTACCGGGCGCCGGGGGCGAGGTTGTCCACGGTGAGACTGGTGCCCGAGGTCTCCCCGAGCTGTTCGCTGACCGCGCCGTACTGCCGGTACACCTCGTACTTGGCGATCGGGGCGGCGCCCCGGGTGGCCGCCGGCCAGGAGATGGTCGCGCTGCGGTGGGTGACGTCGTCGACCGTGGGTCGGCCGGGTGCGCCCGGCTGACCGCCCGGCGCGGCGGCCGGACGCACCACGAGCGTGGTCAGCGAGTACGGCGGCAGGGTCCGGCTGGTCGCGCTGCCGGACTGCGCGGTGGTGACGGCGGTGGCGCCGTTGGTGTGGGTGTGCACGGTCGGCGCGGCGGCCGACGGGGCGAACCCGGCGTAGTCGACGCTGACCTCCCGCGCGTTCTCCGGGTCCTTGTTGATCAGCAGCACCGCGACCTCCCCGTTGGCGCGGCGCACCGCGTGCGCGGCGACCAGCGGGTCACTGGTGCCGGCCCGGATGAACTGGTCGCCGGTCCGCGCGAACCGGCTCATCATGGTCAGCCCGTGGTACGACGCGAACGGCGTGTTCAGCGGCGGCTCGCAGACCGACCCGTCCGAGGTGCAGGTGCCGCTGGAGAGCATCCCGAAGTCGCCGTAGTCGGTCTGCCCGGCCACGGTCGTCACCTTGCCGATGCCGTTGCGCACGTTCCACCACTGCACGGTGAAGACCCCGTTGGCGAGCAGCGCGCTGTAGGCGTCGGCCAGGAACAACGCGGCCGGTTGGCTGGTCATCCCCTCGGCGGTCACGTTCACCTCGGTGAGGCTGATGCCGATGCGGTCCGCGTCCGGTCCGGCGTACCGGCTGATCTGCTGCCGGAGCAGGTGCACCGCGTCGGTGATGTGGCTGGTCCGGGGCAGCGACTCGGCCGGGCTGCCACCCGGGTACCAGTGCACGTCGACGAAATCGATCTTCGGTCCGGCGATCGACAGGACGGTCTGGTTCCAGGGTCCCGGGTCGGCACCGGCGGTCAGCCCGTCCGGCCAGTTCGCCGGCATGGTCAGCACCGCGCCGACCTTGATGTCCGGATCGACGGCCTTCATCGCGTCGGCGTACTCGACCACCAGGTTCGCGTAGTACGTGGCGCTCTTGTCCGGGTGCTCGTCGGCCTCCCAGGCCGATCCGTAGTGGCCGTTGCCGTAGTTCTCGTTGCCGACGGCCCAGTAGCGGGCGCCGTATCCCTTGGTCACGTTGGCGTACCGCACCCACTCGGCCGCCTCCTGCGGCGTGCCGGTGCCGTAGTTCGCGATGATCATCGGCTGGGCGCCGGCCCGGCGTACCCCGGCCATGAAGGTGTCGAAGTCGGTGTTCGGCGCGACGTACCCACCCGGTGCGGTGTGGTCACGCCAGTGGTAGATGTCGGCGTACGAACCGCCGGGGTACCGCATCATCTGCACGCCGGCCGCGCGCAGCAGGTCCGACGTCTCCGTGGTGCCCAACTGCGAGTCCCAGATGGCGTGGTTCACGCCGAGGGCGGTGTCCGGCACGGCGGCCAGCCCGGCCCGCGCGTTCACCGTCACCGCCACCGGTGCCGTCGCCGCGCCGACGCTGGGCGGCGCGACACCGAGCAGCGCGCCGGTGGCGAGCAGCAGGCTCGCCGCCAGGGCCGCTCGGCCGCGCCGGGAGAGTCGCAACGGCGGGTTCAGGGGTCGAACACCGTGCCTGTTCGAGATGGTCATGGTCGTCCTTCGTGTGTTCACGGCGGCGACCCGCCCGGCCCGGCGTCCGAGGCAGGCAGCTCCGGACGCGGGCGGACGCCACGACAACAGCTCGTCCGCCGCCTCCCGGGAGGCCGTGGCGGCTCCGGGTGCCCCTGAGGCGACGGTCAGCGCGCTCACGCGACCGGCATCGACGCATCAGAATCCCACACGCTCCGACGTGGACTCAACGACGCGCCGGACCGATTCGGTGGCGACGTCGGCGGTCAGGCCACCTTGGGGGTGGCCCGGTCGATGATCGCGGCGAAGTCGACGCCGGCCGGCAAAGTGCCGTACGCGTGCCCCCGGTCGACGCCGAGGCGGGAGGCGCAGAAGGCGTCGGCGACGGCCGGATGACCGTGGCGCACCAGCAGCGCGCCCTGCACCACCAGGGCCAACTGCTCGACCACCCGACGGGCCCGCACCTCCAGGTCCACCGGGTCGTCCAGGGCGACCTGGAGCTGGTGCACCGCCGCGTCGAGCCGGGAGTCCGCCCCGGCCGCCATGCCCACCTCGGCCTCGAACGCGGCCCGTACCTCGGGTTGCCCGGTCAACGCCCGCAGCACGTCCAGCGCGGCGACGTTGCCGGAGCCCTCCCAGATCGAGTTGAGCGGCGACTCGCGGAACAGTCGGGGCATCCCGGACTCCTCGACGTAACCGTTGCCGCCCAGGCACTCCAGGGCCTCGGCGGCGTGCCCCGGCCACCGCTTGCAGACCCAGTACTTGCCGACGGCCAGGGCGATCCGCTTGAACGCCGTCTCCACCGCGTCACCTCGCACGGAGCGGTCCGTCGCCCCGGCGAGGCGCATCATCAGCACGGTCGCCGCCTCGGACTCGACCGCCAGGTCGGCCAGGACGTTGCGCATCAGCGGCTGGTCGGCGAGATAGCGGCCGAAGGCCCGCCGGTGCGCCGCGTGGTGCGCCGCGGTGATCACGCCCTGCCGCATCCCGGCCGCCGCGCCGATCACGCAGTCCAGCCGGGTCAGGTTGACCATGTCGATGATGGTGCGGACACCCCGCCCCTCGTCACCGACCCGCCAGGCGACCGCGTCGTCGTACTCGACCTCGGCGGAGGCGTTGGACCGGTTACCCAGCTTGTCCTTCAGGCGCATCAGCCGCATCGGGTTGCGGCTGCCGTCGGGCAGCACCCGGGGCAGCAGGAAGCAGGTCGGTCCCTCCGGGGTCTGGGCCAGCGTCAGGAACAGGTCGCTCATCGGTGCCGAGGTGAACCACTTGTGCCCGACCAGTCGGTAGCTGCCGTCGGCCTGGGGGCGCGCGGTGGTGGTGTTCGCGCGGACGTCGGAGCCGCCCTGCTTCTCCGTCATCGACATGCCCGCCAGCAGTCCCCGCTTGCCCAGTGGCTCACGCAGCCCGAAGTCGTACACCCGGGCGGTGATCAGCGGCTCGTAGCGGTCGGCCAGCTCCGGTGCGTGCCGCAGCGCCGGCACCGCGGCATAGGTCATCGAGATCGGGCACCCGTGACCGGCGTCCGGCCGCCACGTGTAGAACCCCGCCGCGCGGGCGACGTGTGCGCCGGCGCGCGGGTCGGCCCAGGGCGCGGCGTGCAGCCCGTGGCCGACGGCGGTCCGCATCAGTTCGTGCCAGGACGGGTGGAACTCCACCTCGTCGACCCGGCGGCCGTAGCGGTCGTGGGTGCGCAGCGTCGGCGGGTGTTCGTTGGCCAGCCGACCGTGCTCGGCGGCGGCCTCGCCGCCCGCCAGTCGGCCGAGTTCATGCAGGTCTGCCGTTGCCCAGTCGGCGCCCTCGCGGGCCAGTCCGGCCAGCAGCGCCGGGTCGTCGGCGACGTCGTGACCGACCAACGGCGGAACCTGGTTGAACACCTCGTGCGTGGCCACGTGCGGGACTCCCCTCGGCGGTGCGGGCGCGAACCATCATCCAGTTTCCCGAGGCGGAGCCGTCAACCCTGGCCCGTGGCCGTCAGGGACTTGGCGAACCAGTGGTGCGCGTACGGGTTGGCGTTGTAGCGCGGGATCTCGTGGTAGCCCGCGCTGCGGTAGAGCCGGATCGCCTCGGTGAGAGCGCCGTTCGTGTCGAGGCGTACGGCGTCCGCCCCGCCCGCCACGGCGTGCCGCTCCAACTCGGTGAGCAACCTCCGGCCGACCCCGAGTCCGCGTACCGACCCGGACACCCACAGGCGTTTGATCTCGGCGGGCGCGCCGGGGTCGAAACGCAGTCCGCCGCAGCCCACCGGTTCGGTGGCGAGCGTTGCGACCAGGAACAATCCGTCCGGCTCGACGAGGTCGGGCTCGTCGTCGCCGCCCGGGTCGAAACCCGCCTCGAAGCGCTCGTCCAGCTCCCGCACGTACGCCCGCAGGCAGGCCCGCGCCCGGGGGTCGCGGGGATGACAGGGTGCGATGCCGACCAATGACGCCATCAGCAGCCGCTCGACCTCGGCCATGGCGGCGGTGAGCCGGCCGCGCTGCCCGTCGGTCAGCGGCGCGAGCATCGACCAGGCCAACTCGTCGGACCTGTGGTCGAGCAGGTTCCACTCGGCGTGCCCGTCCTCGGTGAGGCGAGCGGCACGGACGCGTCGGTCGCCGTCGCCGGGACCGACCACGACGAGCCCGGCCGCTTCCAGGGTGCGGAGCAGCCGGCTCAGGTGACCGGCGTCGAGATCCAGCCGGGTACGCAGCGCGGCCACCTCGGCTCCGGCCGGGCCGATCTCCCAGAGCAGCCGCGCCTGCCCCAGGGGCCGGTGGCGGGCGAGGTAGTCGTCGTCGAGTGCGCCGACCCGTTGGGTGACGGTGCGGTTGAAGCGCCGCACCACGTCGACCAGTCCACGATCCACGATTGCTGACTTTAGTCAGGTGATCTGGACCGCACCAGGACCGGCCCCGTCATCCGCGCAGCACCGGTGAGGCCAACGCGGTCAGGGCGGACACCGTGAGCGCTCCGGCGCAGCCGTGGAGCACCAGCGAGGCGTCCGCGATCTCGGCGACGGTGCCGAGCAGCGCCGTGGTCAGCAGCAGCGGCAGGCTCTGCCCGAGTACCAGCACGGACTGCACCCGGGCCAGGTGTGTCGCCGGGGCGGCGGCCAGGATCAGCGGGCCGACGTGGGTGGCGAACAGGCCCGACCCGACGCCGACGGTGGCCGCGGCGGCGACCGACCATCCCGGCGCGCCACCCACCGCCAGGGCGACCATCCCGACGGCGGCTGTCAGCAGTCCGGCGACCGCCGTCGCGCCCGGCCGGGATGCCGCGCCCCGCACCAGCACCGTCACTGCGACGACGGCGGTACCCGCAGCGAGGCCGGCGACGACCGTGCCGGTGGCCGACGGTGACCACGCGCGCTCGCGGGCCAGCAACGGCAGCAACAGGGACGAGACCGGCAGCAGGAACGCTGCGGCGGCTCCGGTGAGCAGCAACGTGGGGCGCAGGGCGGGGTGGGTGGCGGCGACGCGAAGCCCGTCCAGGGCGGCCCGCCACACCGGTGCCGCCTCCGGACCGGACGCGGATGCGTCGTCGGTCGACCGGTACCGGCGGTGGAGGGCGACCAGAATCGACAGCATCACCGCGAAGGTCGCGGCGTTGACCAGTGCCGCACCGGCGAGGCCGACCGACGCGAGGAGCAGACCGCCGAGGGCCGGGCCGGCGAACAGGGCCAGTTGACCGGCGAGCTGGCGTGCCGACATCGCGGGCGCCAGGACGGCCGGCGGCACCAGGCGACGCGGCATCGACCCGCTGCTGGGCAGATGGAAGGCGTCCACCACGCCGGTGGCCAGGGCGGCGATCAACAGCGGCGGGCGCGGGTCGGTCGACGACCAGGCGGCGAGGGCCAGCGACAGGGTCACCACCACCATCGCCGCGTCGGAGACGATCATGACGCGCCAGGGTCCGACCCGGTCCGCCACCGCACCACCGGCCATCAGCAGCAGCGCCCGGGGCAGGTTGATCGCGGTCAGCACCAGGGCGGCGAAGCGACCGCCGTACCCGGCCGCCACCAAGGCCATCGCGAACGCCAGGGCCTGCACGCCGACCAGGCTCACCGCGGTCCCGCCGAGCCAGGCCCAGTACGTGCCGGGCACCGTCGCCCGACCACCCGCCACTTTCACGTTCCCCCCCCCGTCGACGGGACCGGCGGCGCCACCGGGTGCGGCGCCGGCCCGGCTTCCCGGCACGGAGAGTGCGGCCTCGACCGGGTCGAGGGTCAAACGGCTCCGCGGCTTCGCAGGCACCCGGCCGCAGGCGCGTTGCCGACCGGTTTCCGGTGCCATCTCCCGGAAATCGGAGGCTTGCGCACGTGTTAACAGACCGCTACGTTAGCGCTAACATCGAACTAGGTGCATAGGTTGTCGGACCTCGGCGGCAAGACGTCCGAGGCACCCACGTCGTCACGGACCGCACACGACGCCGCCCCCGTGACGGGTCCGCCCGTGGCCCGCCGCCGGGGGTTCGACACCGGCACCCCCCACCCGGACATGGCCTCCCGTACGGCTCGACCGGCCGCCACCCCGCCCCCGGACGAGCCCGACCGACGCCCGTCCCGACTCCGGAGGTCCTGATGCCCCACCCTTCCCTGAACCGTCGTCACCTGCTCCAGGCCGCCGGCGTGGCGGCCGTCGCCGGCACCGTCGGCCCCGTGCTGGGCGGCCAGGCCGCAGGTGCGGCGATCCCTCCGGCCCGGCCCGACATCGGCGTCTCCGCGTACGCCTTCGACCCGGGTCAGGTCCGGCTGACCGCCAGCCGGTGGCTGGACAACCAGAACCGGACGCTGACCTACCTGCGCTTCGTCGACGTCAACCGGCTGCTCTACAACTTCCGCGCCAACCACCGCCTCTCCACCGGCGGCGCTGCGGCGCTCGGCGGGTGGGAGGCGCCGTCCTTCCCCTTCCGGACCCACTCCCAGGGGCACTTCCTGACCGCCTGGGCACAGATGTGGGCCGTGCTGGGCGACACGACGTGCCGCGACAAGGCCAACCTGATGGTGGCCGAGCTGGCCAAGTGCCAGGCCAACAACGCGGCGGCCGGGTTCAACACCGGATACCTCTGCGGCTATCCCGAGTCCGACTTCACCGCCGTGGAGAACCGCACGCTCAGCAACGGCAACGTGCCGTACTACACGATCCACAAGACCATGGCCGGGCTGCTCGACGTGTGGCGGCACATCGGCAACACCCAGGCCCGCGACGTGCTGCTGGCGCTCGCCGGCTGGGTGGACTGGCGTACCGGGCGGCTCAGCTCCGCGCAGATGCAGGCCATGCTGGGCACCGAGTTCGGTGGCATGAACGCGGTGCTGACCGACCTGTACCAGCAGACCGGCGACGCGCGCTGGCTGGCCGCTGCCCAGCGCTTCGACCACGCCGCCGTGTTCAACCCGCTCGCCGCCAACTCCGACCAGCTCAACGGGTTGCACGCCAACACCCAGATCCCGAAGTGGATCGGTGCGGCCCGGGAGTTCAAGGCGACCGGCACCACCCGGTACCGCGACATCGCCGGCAACGCCTGGAACCTCACCGTCAACACCCGCACCTACGCGATCGGCGGCAACAGCCAGGCCGAACACTTCCGGGCACCGAACGCCATCGCCGGGTACCTGCGCAACGACACCTGCGAGCACTGCAACACGTACAACATGCTCAAGCTGACCCGGGAGCTGTGGCTGCTCGACCCGAACCGGGTCGCGTACTTCGACTTCTACGAGCGGGCGCTGCTCAACCACCTGATCGGGGCGCAGAACCCGGCCGACGCCCACGGCCACGTCACCTACTTCACGCCGCTGCAACCGGGTGGCCGTCGCGGCGTGGGTCCGGCCTGGGGCGGCGGCACCTGGAGCACCGACTACAACTCCTTCTGGTGCTGCCAGGGCACCGGCCTGGAGAGCAACACCACGCTGATGGACGCGATCTACTTCCACAACGGCAGCACGCTGACGGTGAACCTGTTCATGCCGTCGGTGCTGACCTGGTCGCAGCGCGGCATCACGGTCACCCAGTCCACCAGCTTCCCGGCCGGCGACACCACCACGCTGACCGTCACCGGCAGCGTCGGCGGATCGTGGACGATGCGGATCCGCATCCCGGCCTGGACGCAGGGCGCGACGGTCAGCGTCAACGGCACGGCGCAGAACATCGCCACCGCACCGGGCACGTACGCCGCGCTGACCCGCAACTGGTCCTCGGGCGACACGGTGACCGTCCGCCTGCCGATGCGGGTTGTCGCGGAGCCGACCAACGACAACTCGACCGTGGTGGCGCTGCGGTACGGCCCGACGGTGCTCTCCGGCAACTATGGCAACACCGCGCTGTCGGCGCTGCCCGCCCTGGTGACCGCCTCGGTGACCCGCACCAGCAGCACGGCGCTCACCTTCACCGCGACCGCGAACGGCGCCACCGTCAACCTGATCCCGTTCTATGACGCGCACGGCCACAACTACACCGTCTACTGGAGCGCCGGCGGCCAGGGCGGCACCGGTAGTGCGACGTTCCGGCTGGTCAACGTCGCCAGCGGACTGGTCCTCGGGGTCGAGAACATGTCCACCGCCGACGGCGCCCCCGCGCTGCAGTGGGGCGACACCGGCACCGCCGACCACGACTGGCAGCTCGTGGTCGACGGCGCGGCGGTGCGGTTCCGCAACGCCCACAGCGGCAAGGTCCTCGGCGTGCAGGACATGTCCACCGCCGACAACGCCCAGGTCCTGCAGTGGGGCGACACCGGCACCGCCGACCACCGGTGGACGGTGGTGGACGTGGGCGACGGCTCCCACAAGATCCGCAACGGGCACACCGGCAAGCTGCTCGCCGTCCTCAACGGCTCGACGGCCCAGGGCGCCCGGGTGGTGCAGGACCCGGACAACGGCACGCCGGACAACCAGTGGCGGTTCCTCCCCAACGGTGCGCGACGGATCCAGAACGTGGGCAGCGGCCAGGTGTTGGGCGTGCAGAACATGTCCACGGCCGACGGTGGTCTGGTGATCCAGTGGGGCGACACCGGCACCGCCGACCACCTCTGGACCGCGCTCGTGGACAGCAACGGCTACCTGCGGTTCCGCAACTCGCACAGCGGCAAGGTGCTGGGGCTGGAGAACAGCGGCACCGGGGCCGGCACGCGGGTGGTGCAGTGGGCCGACAACGGCGCGGGAGCCAACCGATGGCGGCTGCGGTACGGCTCCGCCGGCGCCTTCCGGATCCAGTCCGGCACCGGCGGACGCGTTCTCGGCGTCAGCGGTTCCTCGTCCGCCCAGGGGGCCCAGATCGTGCTCGCCGACGACACCGGCGGCAACGCCAACCTCTGGCGGTTCGTCTAGCCAGGACGGTGCGGGTGTCGAGGCGCGTCAGAGCCACCCTCGACACCCGCACCGGACGGCCCGGCCCATGGGAGCGCGCCCAGTACGCATCGACGACGGTGTTACGCGGACATTTCAGACGAGTATCGCGGAAACTCTTGACGATCCATGTTAGCGCTAACAAGCTAGGGGCCCGTCACCTCGCCTCTGGAGCTCGTATGCAGGTGTTCGTCGGCTCTCGCACGCCCCGCCTCCGGCCCCTCCTCAGACGGATGCTCACCGTCGGCCGTCGCGCCCCGGCCCAGCGGTCCCGCGCCGCGATCCGGCGTCGGCGGGCCACCGCCCTCACCGCGACCGCCGCGCTG
>NZ_SISL01000830.1:0-1058 GCF_004307965.1 Verrucosispora sp. SN26_14.1
GCGGCCGAGCGCGGCGGTGGCCACCGCCGCGCCGAAGCCGCAGACGATGTTGATCATCGGGAAGGCGAGCATGAAGGGCGCGGCGACCGAGGTGCCGGCCACGCCGCCGTCCGCGCGGAGCAGTTGGGTCGCCACGGCGAAGCCGAGGACCGCGTTGACGGTCCAGAGTGGCAGGCCGTGCGCCCCCAGCAGCGCCCCGGTGAGGGCGGCGTGCCCGGCCGCGTAGCAGAAGAACCCGATCCCGCCGCCGCTGACCACCAGCACGGTGACCATCAGCGCGGCGTCCAGCGCGAGGAAGCTCAACCGCCACCGGATCGCGGTCGGCCACCTGCTCAGCACGGTGACCTGCACCGCCGTGGTCGCGGCGATGAGCCCGAGCGTGTGGACCGCCGCCCACGCGTCGTCCACCAGCCGCAGTCCCACTCCGACGGCGGCGATGGTCACGACGAGCCGGCCGAGCAGGACTGCCCGACAGAGAGCGGCGTATGCGACGAACCGGCTCATCCGTTGCCGTCAGCTGATGGTGACTTTGTCGATGTCGGGTGCCGACTTGTCGCTCCAGAGCCGCACCGCGACGCGTCCGGCCGGGACCGTGGCGTCGAACTGGACGCTGCGCGGCGAGTCCCAGGCGGTGCCGGTGACGGCGAAGGTGTGCTGGCTGGCGTCGTTGACGGCGACTCGGAGTTCCCGTGGCCCGTCCACTGTGTAGTGCACGGTGACGGTCCGGCGACCGGCCGTGGGGACGTCGAAGAAGACGGTGAGGTTGCCCAGGTAGCGCACCCGCGCGCCGCCGTCGCAGGCGGAACAGGTGGCGATCTGGGCGCCGCCGCCGAGGGTGTTGCCCGGTGCCTCGGCCTGCACGGTGAGCGGTCGGAACCGCTCGGTGCCGCCGGTCGCGCTGGCGCTCGCGGTCGGGCCGGGGTTCCGGCTCGTCGGGGCGGACGTGGGTGTGCGCGACGGCTCTTCCTCCGGCACCGGGAAGGCGTGGCCGCCACCGCCCGGACGCGGTGTGCCGCTCGGAGCGCCCGGGCTCGGCGTACGCTCGGGCCCGGGCTGTC
>NZ_SISL01000831.1:0-1044 GCF_004307965.1 Verrucosispora sp. SN26_14.1
GCTGCGGAGGCACCGCCCCGGTACGCCGAGCGGCCCGCCGGCACGACCGGCACCTACGGTGCGGCCCAGGTCGCGGAGCCCGCTTCCGGGGTGTACGGAGCGGCTGCGACCGCCGAACCCGACGCCGCCACGACCGGCGGTTTCGCCGAGGACCGTCCGGCATCGCGAGGCGGTGAGGACCGGTCGTCCGGGTACGGCGCCGACCGTCCGGCGGCGACCGCCGGGGTCTACGGCGCGGCCAACCGCCAGGAGCCGGAGAGCCGCTCGGGTGACCACGCGCACCGCCCGCACGGGGTGGTCCGGCACACCGAGACCGTGCACGTCACCACCCGGCACACCGTCGTGGACGGTGGAGGCGGGGAGTCCGGTGGCCGCTACGGCGGCTACGGGACGTCCTGGCCGGACGAGCGGCAGCGGGGCGGCCACGCCGCCGAGCGGGACGACCGGTCGTGGTCCGACGCGGACGAGCGTTCCCGCCGGGGCGAGAGCCGTTCCTGGTCGGCCCCGCCCGGCCGCGAGGAGGAGCGGTCCTGGTCGTCCGGTGCGGCCCGGGCCGACGACCGTCCCCGGTCCGGCCGGGCCCGCGAGGAGGACACCTCCTGGGGGGAACCGCCCCAGGAACGGTCCTGGAGCGGCGCGTACGACGACCGTGCCGGCCACCGCGACGACCGCCCGGCCTACCGGGACGAGTACGCCGGATATCGAGACGACCGACCGACCGGCCGGGACGACCGGGGGTGGGACGGCGGTGCCGCGCGGTGGGAGGCGGCTCCCGAGGCCCCGGCCGAGAACCGGACGGCCCGGCCGGACGACACCGGGGAGTACTGGGCGCAGATGCGCGCCGGTGACCGTTGGGCCGCCGTACGCGACGACGACCAGGGCCGGGAACTGCGGGTCGGTGAGCGGCGCGCCGAGGTGCACGCCGACCAGACCGGCACCGAGTACCGGATGCAGGACCGCTGGGCCAGTGTGCGACAGGACGAGCCACGGCGGGCCCGAGACGAGGCGTGGCGGGAGGGCCGGGGCGAGCCGGAGGGCCAGCCG
>NZ_SISL01000832.1:0-1042 GCF_004307965.1 Verrucosispora sp. SN26_14.1
TAAGAGACAGGGCGTCGGCCCGTCGGCGGCCAGTTCGGCGCGGACCGAGGCGGCGGCCCGGACCAGCGCGGTCAGGGCCGGACGGACCTCGTCGTAGCCCCGGGTCTTGAGCCCGCAGTCGGGGTTGACCCAGAGCCGGTCCGGCCCGACGACCGCCGCCGCCCGGCGCAGCGCGGTGACCACCTCGGCGCCGTCGGGCACCCGGGGCGAGTGGATGTCGTAGACACCCGGCCCGATGCCCCGGGTGTAGCCGACGGTGGCCAGGTCGTCGAGGATCTCCATCCGGGAGCGGGACGCCTCGATGCTGGTCACGTCGGCGTCCAGGGCGTCGATGGCGGGCAGCACCTCGCCGAACTCCGAGTAGCACAGGTGGGTGTGGATCGCCGTGGCGTCGGCGACGCCGCTGGTCGCCAGCCGGAACGCCGCCACCGCCCAGTCCAGGTAGCCGGCGTGGTCCCGGCGGCGCGGCGGCAGCAGTTCCCGCAACGCGGGTTCGTCGACCTGGATGATCCGGATGCCCGCCGCCTCCAGGTCCCGCGCCTCGTCGCGCAGGGCGAGCGCGACCTGCCGGGCGGTCTCCGCCAGCGGCTGGTCCGCCCGGACGAACGACCAGGCCAGGATGGTCACCGGGCCGGTGAGCATGCCCTTGACCGGCCGGTCGGTGAGGGACTGGGCGTACCGGGACCAGGTCACCGTGATCGGTGCGCGCCGGGTCACGTCGCCGTACAGGATCGGCGGGCGTACGCACCGGGAGCCGTACGACTGGACCCAGCCGTGGGCGGTGGCGGCGAAGCCGTCGAGGTGTTCGGCGAAGTACTGCACCATGTCGTTGCGCTCCGGCTCGCCGTGCACCAGCACGTCCAGCCCGAGGCGTTCCTGTTCGGCCACCACCTCGGCGATCTCGGCCCGCATCCGCTCGGCGTAGCCGGCCGCGTCCAGGCGACCGGCCCGGTGCTCGGCCCGGGCCCGGCGCAACGCCTCGGTCTGCGGGAACGACCCGATGGTGGTGGTCGCCAGCGCGGGCAGCCCGAGGCGTCGGCGA
>NZ_SISL01000833.1:0-1033 GCF_004307965.1 Verrucosispora sp. SN26_14.1
ACAGACAGCCGCCAGGCCGGCGAGCCCAGCGCGCGGGAGGTCGTCGCCGCGTTCCGGGCCGCCGGGCTGAAGGCCGGCAAGTCCAAGGACCGCTCGGTGGACTGCGGGCCGGACGGGCTCGGCCTGGGCTGCTCGGAGATCGTGGTCACCGACGGCGTGGCCGTCTACGTCTTCCCCGACGAGGTCAGTGCCACCGACATGGCCGACGTGTGGGCCGGCGCCTCGTTCCGCTCCGGCACCGTCGTGCTCAACTACCTGGAGGCCAAGACGCCCCGCGCCGACCGCCCCGCCTACGAGAAGGCGCTGACCGCGCTCGACTGAGCCAGGCGCTCAGGCGCGTAGCCGCAGGCCGCGCGGGGTGGTGCGGAAACCGGCGGCGGTGAGGGCGTCCCGCAGCGGCGACGAGCGGACGGCCTCACCGTCGGCGCGTTCCACCGACATCGGGCCGAGCGCTCCGGAGTGGACCGCATCGGCCAGCGCCTTGCCGGCAGCGGTCAGCGCGTCGGAGTCGTCGGTGAAGCTGAGGATCGTCCGGCCGCCGCGCTCGACGTAGAGCACCAGATCGCCGGCGACCACCACGACCAGGGCACCGGCCTTGCGCCCGGCCCGGTGCCCGGTGGGCGCGGGGGTCGCCGCGTCACCGGAGTCGACCACCCGCTCCGGCCAGGGCAGTGCCGCGCCGTACGGGTTGGCCGGGTCGGTCGCGGCCAGGACCACCGCCGGAGCACCCCGAGTCGCCCGACTGTCGTCGAGCGGCTCGGCCAGGGCCCGGATCCGGTCCACCGCGCCGGGTACCGCGAACTGTGCCGCGCCCAGACCGTCGACGAAGTATCCACGCCGGGCCGCCCCGCGCTCCTCCATCGCCGCCAGCACCGGATACACCGCGGCGAACCCGCCCGGCACCTGCTCGGCGACGACCGCGCCCCGGGTCACCACGCCGTGCCGCTCCAGCAGCACGTCGGCCAGTGCGGCGGCCCGGCGGGTCGGATCGGTGTCCCGCTCCGGCAGCCGGGACCAGCGGCCCGCCACCGTC
>NZ_SISL01000834.1:0-1032 GCF_004307965.1 Verrucosispora sp. SN26_14.1
CACCGACACGTCCGCGCCCGCCGGGCAGGCGACGGAGGTCGACCTCGACCCGGCCGAGGACGCGCCGCCGGTCGGCAGGGTCGGGCACGCCGAGGAGGGCCCCCGGGCCGCTGATCCGCTGGACGACGACGAGCGCCCGGCCGGGAAAGCGGAGGCCGCAGGCGACGAGCGGCGGGCGGTCGACCCGGTGTACGCGGACGCGGCCCGGGACGTGCTGCGGGGCATGGTGGCCTCGCGCGAGGAGCCGATCGCCGGAGGCCGGCACAAGGTCTTCGGTCGGGCCGACCTCGCCGTGGTGCCGACCACCTCCACGATCGCCTCGCACCTGCCCCGGGCGGTGGGCATGGGCCTCGCGGTGGAGCGGCTGCGCCGGCTGGACACGCGACCGGAGCCGGCCTGGCCGGGCGAGACGCCCGTCGCGACGACGTGGGCACCGGACGCGATCGTGGTCTGCTCGTTCGGGGACGCCTCGATCAACCACGCCAGCGCCACCGCCGCCTTCAACACCGCCGGCTGGTACGACCACACCGGTCTGCGCATCCCGGTGCTGTTCGTGTGCGAGGACAACGGCCTGGGCCTGAGCCTCCGGTCCCCGCAGGGCTGGGTGACGACGGCGCTGCGGTCGAAGCCGGGGGTGCGGTACTTCGCCGCCGACGGCACCGACCTGGTCGAGACGTACGAGGTGGCGGTCGAGGCGGCGGCCTGGGTCCGCCGCCACCGGCGCCCGGCCGTACTCCACCTCACCACGGTGCGGTTGATGGGGCACGCGGGCGCGGACGCCGAGAGCGCGTACCGGTCGGCCGGGGAGATCCGGGCCGACCTGGATCGGGATCCGGTGGTGGCCACCGCGCGACGGTTGGTCGAGGCGGGCCTGGCCAGCGGTGCGGAGTTGCTGGAGCGCTACGACGAGATCGGCTGGCGGGTCCGCCGGCTGGCCGAGGGGGTGCTCGACGAGCCGAAGCTGTCCAGCCCGGCCGAGGTGGTCGCCCCGCTGGCGCCCCGCCGACCGTTGCGGGTGGCCCGTGCGGTGGC
>NZ_SISL01000835.1:0-1023 GCF_004307965.1 Verrucosispora sp. SN26_14.1
GTGCCGACCGGTGGCGGGCATGCCGACCGGGGGCCGTCCACCGGTGCCGAACCGTGGACCGGCGGGGAGCAGCCGGTCGGTGCCGGCCACGCCGCAGGTCGGGCCGACCCGCGACGGGAGGAGTCCGTGCCGGGCCCCCGTGGGCCCAGTGGCGGCGTCAGCGGGAAGTGACGGCGAGATCGCCGCTACCGGTCGCGACGTCGAGCACGAGCTTCGCGGTGGGGTCGTGCGGTACGCCGAGGTCGGCCGAACCCGAACCGACCGACGAGACCACCTGGTACGCGCCGGCCGGCACGGTCAACTCGACGTGACCGCTGGATGCGTGCGCGCGGGCGGAGGCGGGTCGATTCAGCTTCACGGTGACGTTGCCGGACCGCGCCTCCGCGTCCACCTCGCCACCGAGCCGGTTCGCGGTGATGCTGCCGGACCCGCTGCGGAGCACCACCGGCTCGGTCACGTCGTACACCTCGATGTTGCCGGAGCCGGACTCCACCCTGACCGGGCCGGCGGCGCCCGCCACCCGGACGTCGCCGGAGCCGACGGTGACCTCCACCGTGCCGACCCGGCTCAGGTCGACCTCGCCGGAGCCGGTCTCGCCCCGCACACTGACTCCCGCACCGGCGGTGATCTCGTAGGAGACGCTGCACCGGTTGCCGCAGGAGGTGTCCAGCACCAGTTCGGTGCCGGTGATCTCGTATGACGTACGCGGCTGGTTGCCCTGGTATCGCACCACGCGCTTGATGCGGACACCGTCCACACCGCCGTCGGCGCGGACCACCACGTCACCGGCACCGGGCAGGAGCCGGATCGCGGTGACCCGGGTGGACTCGGTGGTGTCGAAGTCCATCCGGCCGAAGGGGATGTCGTCACACCCGGCGAGGACGATCAGGGCGGTGGCCGCGACGGCCGCCACGGTGGCTCGACGGCCGGTGATGCGACGTGTGGTGACGCCCCGGCGGGTAGCGTCGGCCGGGTGTGCGGTGGCGGCCGGGGGTGCGGCGGCGGCCGGGCGCGGGGTGGCGG
>NZ_SISL01000836.1:0-1006 GCF_004307965.1 Verrucosispora sp. SN26_14.1
CTCGCCCACGGCCGGTGGCGCCGGCGGCCGGGCCCCGTCGGGTCCTGGTCACCGGCGGTCGCCCTGCGCCACGCGCTGTCGACCTGTACGCATGCCGGTGCTCTGCTCCTCGGGTCCACGGGTTTGTTGCCTGGGGGCAAGGGTACCGAGGTCCTCCGAGGGCCGTCCGTCCAGGAACGCCGGGGGCCTAGAGCCGGGCCAGCCATCCGGCGGGTCGGGCGATGATCCGGCGCACCACCGAGCCCGCCGCGCCCACCGCGGCGGCCGTGGCGCCGAGGGTCGCCGGTCGTACGGTCACCGGTGACCAGGCGGCGGTGAGTACCCGACGTTCGATCTCGGCGAGCACCGGCGGCCGGATCCAGGGGGCGAGCGGGGCGTAACCGCCGCCGAGTACCACGGTGTCCAGGTCCAGCAGGTTGATCACGCTCGACACGGTGATCCCGATGGCCGTACCGGCCTCGTGCAGCGCGTGCCGGGCGGTGGGCTCACCGGCCTCGGCGAGTTGGGCCAGCCGCACCGATGCGGTGTCGGCCGGCAGGTCGGCCCCGGCCAGGCCGGCGGCGGCGAGGATCGCCTCCTGTCCGGCGTAACGCTCCAGGCAGCCCCGGCCGCCACACCGGCAGGGCGGTCCGTCCGGCCGCACCGGGATGTGCCCGATCTCGCCGCTCCAGCCCCGGACGCCCCGGAACAACGCGCCGTCGAGCACGATCCCGGCACCGATGCCGACCTCGCCGGAGAGGTGCAGGAAGCTGCCCGGTCCGGCGCCGGCGTGCAGTTCGCTGAGCGCGGCGAGGTTGGCCTCGTTGTCCACCACCAGCGCCGGTACGCCCTCGACGGTCTCGGTGAGCGGCGGGAGCGCGGCCAGCAGTTCCGGCACCGGCACGTCCCGCCAGCTCAGGTTCGGCGCGAGGCGGACCCGCCCGGTGTCGTCGACCAACCCGGGTACGCCGAGGGCCGCGCCGGCCAGGGTGAGGCCCTGGGCGTCGGCGTCGGCGCGCGCCTGGGC
>NZ_SISL01000084.1:0-17456 GCF_004307965.1 Verrucosispora sp. SN26_14.1
GGGCGGGGTCGCCCCCGCGCTCGCGGCGGCCCGGGCCGGTCGGTCGGTGATCCTGACCGAGGAGTTCGACTGGCTCGGCGGGCAGCTCACCAGCCAGGCCGTCCCGCCCGACGAGCACTCCTGGATCGAGCAGTTCGGTGCCACCGCCAGCTACCGGGCGCTACGCACCGGCATCCGCGACTACTACCGACGGCACTACCCGCTCACCGAACGCTCCCGGTCCTGGACCGACCTGAATCCGGGCGCCGGCTGGGTCAGCCGGCTCTGCCACGAGCCACGGGTGGCCGTCGCCGTGCTGGAACAGATGCTCGCGCCGTACCGGGGCTCGGGCCGGTTGACCGTGCTCCAGCCGTACCGGCCGGTGGCGGCGGCCACCGACGGGGACCGGGTCACCGGCGTCACGCTGGCGCACCGGGACCGCGAGGACCGCATCGACGTCACCGCGCCGTACGTGCTGGACGCCACCGAGACCGGCGAGTTGCTGCCGCTGACCGGCACCGAGTACGTCACCGGCTTCGAGTCGCGGGAGCAGACCGGTGAGCCGAGCGCCCCGGCCGAGGCGCAGCCGATGAACATGCAGGCCGTGTCGGTCTGCTTCGCCATCGACCACGTCGACGGGGATCACACCATCGACCGGCCCGCCGGCTACGACTTCTGGCGCGACTACAAGCCCGACTTCTGGGGTGACCGGCTGCTCTCCTGGCGCTCGCCGAACCCGCGCACCCTGGAGATCCTGGAGCGCAGCTTCACCCCGAACCCGGACGACGAGCCCTGGGCGGTCAACGCCGACCAGCGCGTCAACCCCGGCGACGGCAACCTGTGGACGTTCCGCCGGATCGCCGCCCGGCGCAACTTCGTCGACGGCGCGTACGCCAGCGACATCACCCTGGTCAACTGGCCGATGATCGACTACTTCGAGGGCCCGGTCATCGACGTGCCCAACGCGTCGTGGCACCTGGCCAAGGCACGCGAACTGTCGTACTCCCTCTTCTACTGGTTGCAGACCGAGGCACCGCGACCCGACGGCGGCACCGGCTTCCCCGGGCTGCGGTTGCGCGGCGACGTGACCGGCAACCCGGCCGGTCTGGCCCAGGCGCCCTACATCCGGGAGTCGCGCCGGATCAGGGCCGAGTACACCGTGGTGGAGCAGGACCTCTCCCTCGCGGTACGCGGCGCACACGGCGCCGTGCGGTACCCCGACTCGATCGGCGTCGGGATGTACCGCATCGACCTGCACCCGTCGACCGGCGGCGACAACTACATCGACGTCGGGTCCTGCCCGTTCGAGATCCCACTCGGCGCGCTGATCCCGCAGCGGATGGAGAACCTGCTGCCGGCCGGCAAGAACATCGGCACCACGCACGTCACCAACGGCAGCTACCGGCTGCACCCGGTCGAGTGGAACGTCGGCGAGGTCGCCGGTCTGCTCGCCGACTTCTGTCTGGCGCGGGGCGAGTCCCCGCGCGCGGTCCGCGGCACCCCCCGGCTGCTGGCCGAGTTCACCGACCGCGTCACGGCCGCCGGCGTCGAATGCCGGTGGCCGGAGATCGCGGGCTACTGACCCCCCGGTGAGGAGAGACGATGAGATCAGGAAAGGGAATACGCGTTGTCGCCACGGCGCTGACCGGCGTTCTCGCCATGTCCGCCTGCGGCGGCGGTGAGACGCAGGACAGCGGCCCGGCCACCCTGCGGGTCACCGTCTGGTCGGCCAACGAGGCGCATCTGGCGCTGTTCAACGAGATCGCCGACGAGTACCGCCAGAACAATCCCGACGTCACGCAGATCACCTTCGATCCGCTGCCGTTCGACACGTACACCACGGCGCTGACCACCCAGATCGCCGGCGGCAACGCCCCCGACCTGGCCTGGGTGTTCGAGAACTCGGCGCCCGACTTCGTCGCCTCCGGCGCGCTGCTGCCACTCGACGAGACCCTCAAGAAGACCGACGGCTACCAGTACGACGACATCCTGCCGGCCACCCTCAAGCTCTGGCAGGACGACGGCAAGCTGTACGCGTACCCCTTCTCCACCTCGCCGTTCGGCGTCTTCGTCAACACCGACCTGCTCAAGCAGGCCGACCAGCGGACCCCGGCCGAGCTGATCGAGGCCGGCCAGTGGACCTGGGACAACGCCTTCGGCGCGGCCGGTGCCACCCAGGCCGCGACCGGCAAGGCCGGGCTGGTGATCCGCGACTTCGACTACAAGGACTGGAGCAACCTGTCCACGATCTGGACCGGGTGGGGTGCTCGGGCCTGGAGCGAGGACGGCAGGACCTGCGGCTTCGCCGAACCCGAGATGGTCGAGGCGATGACGCGGCTGCACCGTGCCGTCTTCACCGACAAGGCGTTGCCCGGCCCGGGCACCACCGCCGACTTCTTCGCCGGTGACGCCGCCATGACCATCACCCAGATCTCCCGCGCGTCGCTGCTCGAGGACGACGGGTTCGCCTGGGACCTGGTCCCGCTGCCCGCCGGGCCGAAGGGGCCGTACGCGGTGGTCGGACAGGCCGGCATCGGAGTGCTCAAGCGCAGCCCGAACGCCGAGGCCGCCGCCGACTTCCTCGCCTTCCTCACCAACCCCACCAACTCCGCCAAGCTGGCCCAGTTCTTCCCGCCGCCGCGCCAGTCCCAGTTGACCGCCGACACGCTGGCCAAGACGAACCCGAAGCTCGAACCGGAGCAGTTGCAGAAGGTCGTCATCGACGGGATCACCAACGGCGTGGTCAAGCCCAGTCACGCCGGACAGGCCGAGATCAGCCAGCAGGTCCGCGCCGGTCTGGACCCGCTGTGGAAGGCCGACGCGGACGTCAGGGCCGTCCTGGACGGGGTCTGCGGCAAGATCCAGCCGTTGCTGGCGAAGTAAGGCGACCGATGACCCGTACGGACACCAGGGTGGACCCGGCCACGGCCGGGTCCGCCCCGGACCGGGCCCGGCCGTTCTGGACCGGCCGCCGCCGCGACCACCTCACCGGCTACCTGTTCATCGCCCCGCAGTTGCTCGGCAGCGCCGTCTTCGTGATCCTGCCCCTGGCCCTCGTCGTCTGGTACAGCCTGCACGAGTGGAACGTGCTCGCCGGCACGTTCGACTTCGTCGGCACCGACAACTACGCGGCGCTCGCCGACGACCCGAACCTCGGCTCGGTGCTGCGGGCCACCGGGCTCTTCTCCGTCGGCCTGGTGGTGTTCAACCTGGCCCTGGCCCTGCTGCTGGCTGTCCTGCTCAACCAGAAGCTGCGCGGCACGATCGTGTTCCGCACGCTGTTCTTCTCCCCCGTCGTGGTGTCGCTGGTGGCCTGGACGATCGTCTGGGGCTTCCTGTTGCAGGACAACGGCGGCGTCAACGGCCTGCTCGACACGATCGGCGTGGACGGACCGAACTGGCTGCGCGGCGAGGCCACCGCCATGTTCTCGGTCGTCGTCGTGCAGGTGTTCAAGAACGTCGGCCTGAACATGGTGCTGTTCCTGGCCGCCCTCCAGGGCGTGCCCGCCGAGCTGTACGAGGCGGCCGAGGTGGACGGGGCCAGCCGGCTGCGCCAGTTCTGGCGGATCACCGTGCCACTGATCAGCCCGACGATCCTGCTCACCTCGATCATCACGGTGGTGGGTTCGCTCCAGGTCTTCGCCCAGATCGCGGTGCTCACCCAGGGCGGTCCGGGCACCTCGACCACGGTGCTCGTCTACTACCTGTACCAGCAGGCGTTCCAGTTCCACCACTTCGGCTACGGCGCCACCCTGTCGATCGTGCTGTTCGGCATCGTCCTCGCGCTGACCGTGGCGCAGTGGCAGATGCGCAAGAGGTGGGTCTTCCATGAGTCGTGACCTGTCGCCCCGGACCAAGCTCGTGCTCTACGGGGCGCTGCTGGTGCTGGCCGTGCCCTTCGTCTTCCCGACCTGGTGGATGGTCACCTCGTCGCTGAAGCCGGTGGCGGACATCTTCGCCTTCCCGCCGCAGCTGCTGCCGGTCGATCCCCGGCTCGACGCCTACCAGCGGGTGTTCGACCTGCAACCCTTCGGGCAGCAGTACCTCAACAGCCTCTACATCGCGCTGGTGGTCACCGTCGGCACGCTGGCGGTGGCGGCCCTGGCCGGGTACGCCTTCGCGCGCATCCGCTTCCGGGGCCAGAACGTGCTGTTCCTGGTCGTCCTCGCCGGGTTGCTCATCCCGAGCGAGGTGACGATCGTGCCGTTGTTCCAGATGTTCTTCCGGCTCGGGCTGATCGACACCCACTGGCCGCTGATCCTGGTGCCGATCCTCGGCGCGCCGAGCGTGCTGGCGACGTTCATCATGCGGCAGTTCTTCCTCGCCCTGCCCGGGGAGTTGGAGGAGGCGGCCCGGGTCGACGGGTTGGGCCGGTTCGCCACCTTCTGGCGGATCGCGCTGCCGCTGTCCCGGCCCGCGCTGGGCGCGGTCGCCATCTTCACCTTCCTGCACAGCTGGAACCTCTACCTGGAACCGATCGTGTTCCTCTCCACACCGGAGAAGTTCACCCTGCCGCAGGCGCTCACCCAGTTCGTCGACGCGTACGGCGGACCGATGTGGGACGTGCAGCTCGCGGCGGCGTCGATGACGGCGCTGCCGGTGCTGGTGGTCTTCGTGATCGCGCAGAAGCAGTTCGTCGAGGGCCTGGCGCACACCGGCCTCAAGGGCTGAGCGGTATCCCGCCGACCGGCCCGCGAAGGGCCGGTCGGCGGTGTCCCTAGACCTCGCGGGCCACGCAGATGCGGGCGTTCAGGCGGGGTCCGGCCTCGTAGAGCATGTACGACACGCCGCCGTCGGTGCCGAACGCCGGTGACGCCACCCGGCCGTTGTCCGAGGCGATCGGCCGGTGGAAGACGCCGAGGTGCACCTCGCGGTCGAAGTTGTTGCCGACCTCGGTGAGGTACATGTTGCCGTTGTTGCCGTGGTACGCCAGGTACGCCGTGCCGTTGCGCTTGAGCAGGTGCGGCGCGGAGATGTCGGTGAGGCCGTCACCGGCGGGCGACACCAGCGGGTTCGGCGCGAACTGCCAATTGCTCCAGCCGTTCGGCGACCAGCCCCAGAAGATCTTCCGGGTGCCGGGTCCGATGGTGTGGGCACCCATGAAGACCATCACGTAGCGGTTGCCCTTGCCCGCCACCGAGTGCTCGAAGACCCGCGCGTACGAGGTCTCGGTGGTGTTCGGCACCAGCCGGGTCGACAGGATCGGGGTCTCGTCGGTGAACCGGACGCCGTCGGTGGAGCGGGCCACCCGGGTGGTGAAGTTCTCGCCGTGGAAGTACAGGTAGAACTGCCGCGTCGGGGCGTCCCAGATGACGTGCGGGGACGACACGTGGCTCACCGTCGTGGTCGGCAGCACCCGGTCGATGACCGGATTGCCGGAATACTCGGTGTAGGGGCCTTCGAGCCGGTTGGCGTAGGCGAGGCAGATGCCGCCCGGCGCGTCGTGCGGCGCATAGTAGAGGTAGTAGCGGCCGAGATAGTTGCTGACCTTGTCGTAGACGCCACGGACGCACGGGAAGATGAACTCCCGGGTCGGGTTGTAGCGCAACGACGCGGGCAGCGCGTCCCGGACGTACCGGTAGTTGGGGAAACCGGCGGGTGCGGCGGCGGCCGGTGCGGACGTGACGGCGAGGCCGGCACCGGTGGTCGCGGTCGCGAGACCGGCCGCCGCCACACCGCGCAGCAGCGTGCGTCGGGTGAAGGGGCTCTCAGGGGTACGGGTCATCGTTCCCTCCGTTCAGGATGGACGACGGGGGCAGGGGGACGGGACCGGGCGGGACGGGTCAGCGGACGCCAGTCACCCCACGGCGAGCGGCCGATACGCTGCGAATACTCGCCCCGAACCGGTTCATGTGATCGATGAGTCTGCGCGTGTGGTTACCCGGCGGTCAAGACGCTAATACGAATTAGCACGGCGAGTCCGCGAGCGCCCGACACATCCCGCCGCCCGCATTCGCCGTCCCGCGTCCTCGCCACCTTCTCCCCCGCCGTCCTCTTGTCCCGCCGCCGGCCCTCATCCCGCCGCCGGCCCCAGTCCCCCTCGGCCCCTTTGCTCTGCTTCAACCCACGCAACGGCCCCCTTGCGGCATCCCGGCCGTTGCGTCCGCGTAAGCAGAGCAAAGGGACCGAGGTAGGTCAGGTCGACTCCCGGCAGCC
The DNA here is from genome assembly GCF_004307965.1 of Verrucosispora sp. SN26_14.1. NCBI lineage: Bacteria > Bacillati > Actinomycetota > Actinomycetes > Micromonosporales > Micromonosporaceae > Micromonospora > Verrucosispora sp. SN26_14.1. The sequence goes on from NZ_SISL01000084.1 coordinate 6,136, forward strand.
CGCCGCCAATACGCACCCTCGCCCGAGTCCACGCCCGAGTCCACGCCCGCGTCCACACCCGCGTCCACGCCCGAGTCCACCTCGCCGGGGCGCGGTCGTGACCACCGTCGCAGCGTCGGCACTTTTGCACCGATATGCACTATTTGGGAGATAATTGACCGATCAGCGGTCCGCCATGGGGCGGCCGACGGACGGTCGCCGCGTCGGCGCGAGCCCGGACCAGAGACGAGAAAGCGCTGATCGACATGACGAACGACATCGCACCGGCGAGCATCCGACGACGGCTGGCGGAGTGGCAGAAGGCCACGATCGCCCTGGTCGCGCTGCTCGGGGTCGCCTGCGCCGGGCTGGCGACGCTCGGCGTCGGCCTCAAGCACCGGTACGAGGGCCGGGTGCAGCGGGAGGACATCCTCGGTCGGGGCACCGCGCCCCGCGACGACGAGCGGTGGGCCGAGGGGCCGCTGAACCTGCTGCTGCTCGGCTCGGACTCGCGTGACGGCGAGCCGGACCAGGGCCTCTACCCGGGGCAGCGGTCGGACACCATCATGCTGGTGCACCTGAACGCCACGCGCGACGCCGCCACGGTGGTGTCGATTCCCCGGGACAGCTACGTCGACGTACCGGCGCGGGAGGGCAGCTGGGCCGGAGGCAAGAACAAGATCAATGCGGCGCTGGCGTTCGGCGGTGCCTCGTTGGCCGCCGAGACCGTGCACCGGCTCACCGGCGTGACCATCGACGGTGTGCTGGTGGCCAACTTCGCCGCAGTCCGGCGGATCGTCGACGCGATCGGCGGCATCACGGTCTGCCTGCCGTACGAGGTGCTCTCCACCGACACCGCGACCCGGTGGCCGATCGGCTGCAATCAGCTCGACGGGCGCAACACCGACGACCTGATGCGGCAGCGGCACCACGTGCCCGGCGGCGACTTCGGTCGGATCAAGAACCAGCAGTTCGTGGTACGGGCCATCGTGGAGAAGGTCACCTCGGAGAACCTGCTCACCGATCCGGCCCGACTGGACCGGGTACTGACCACCACGGCGGAGTCGTTGACCGTGGACCAGGACCTCGACCTCACCGAGCTGGTGCTGGCGGTCCGGCGGATCTCGGCGTCGTCCCTGCGGTTCGTCACCGTCCCCGCCGCCGACACCGACCTGACCACCCCGGCCGGCTCGTCGGTGCTGCTGGACGAGGAGCGGTCCGCCGCCCTGTTCACGGCGGTACGCGAGGACCGGCTCGACGAGTGGTTCGCGAGCCGGTCCGCCACGTCAGTGCCGAACTGAGCGGTTCACCTCGTCCGCTGCCAGTACCGGCAGGTCCAGTCGACCTGGTGCAGCTCGTCGGTGATGCCGTGCTCGGCCCGGAAGTCGTCGACGGCCTGCTTGCAGCCGCGTACCGCGTGGTAGTCGTCCACGATGACGTATCCGCCGACGGAGAGCTTCGGGTAGAGGCTGCGCAGCGCGACCATGGTCGAGTCGTACAGGTCGCCGTCGAGCCGGATGAGCGAGAGCCGCTCGACCGGCGCGGTGGGCAGGGTGTCCTTGAACCATCCGGGCAGGAAGTGCACCCGGTCGTCGAGGAGCCCGTACCGGCGGAAGTTGTTCTTGACCTGGTCGAGTGAGACGGCGAGGAACGGCTGCGTCCAGAGCGCGTCCTCGACGTCCTCGGTGCGGTGCGCCTCCGGCTTGGGCAGGCCACGGAACGAGTCCGCCACCCAGACCGAGCGGCTCTGGTCGCCGTACGCCTGCAACATGCCGCGCATGAAGATGACCGCGCCGCCACGCCACACCCCGGTCTCGATCAGGTCACCCGGTACGTCCTGTGCCAGCACGTCCCGCAGGCACCGCTCCAGGTTGTCGAGCCGGCGCAGGCCGATCATCGTGTCCGCCTCCGGCGGCCAGTCCCGACCGTTGGCCCGCGCGTCGGCGTCGAACGGGAACTTCAGCACCAGTTCCAGGCCGCGCCGTTGCAGCAGGTGCTTGTACCGGGCGTACACCCGGCCGTGCAGCGACGCCGCCCGGGGCTGGTACGGCATCCACGTCTCCTGGAAGACGTATCGGGTCAGCGCCTTCTTCAGCAGGTCGCAGTACAACGCCCGCGGGTCGCTGAGAGTGGACGGCAGGTGGGTGAGCGTCTCGCTCATCGGTTACTCCTTGATCGGTACTCGGTGCGGGTTCAGTTGGACGGCCAACGGGGACCGTCGGGTGTGGTGTGTCGGTGGTGGTCGAGGTCGGAGACCGGTTCGCCACGGACGTACTGCGGGGCCACCGGCGAATCCGCCGGACGGCGCAACGGCGCGGGCTCGATCGGTGCCGCCGAGGCGGACCGGTGGACCCGTCCGGACGCCTCCGCGCGCGGTGCCAACGGTCGGCCCAGGGCCGAACCGACCGCTTCGCGTCCGCCCGCCACCAGCGGAGTGGACCAGGGCGCCACGTCGTCGATCGGTGAGGGCGGCCCCGAGCGCCAACGGGCCGTGACCGCGACGTCCGGGTGGGCCTGTCGGGGTGGCGCCGGCGTGAGGTGGTCGACGCGGGCGGGTGCCGGGGTGAGGTGGTCGACGCGGGCGGGCGTCGGGCGCACGTCGGTGACCACCTCGACGGGTACGGTCTGGTCACCGCCGGGCGGCGGGCCGGTCCGGGCCGGCTCGGGCGACGTCGACGGACCCGCCGGGGACACCGGCGGTAGTTCCCGGGCCCGGTGCACCCCGCCCGAGGGCACCTCGCGGACCCGGTGCGCGCCCGACGGCACCCGCCGTACGGGCCGCAGGCTCGTGCTGCCCGGCAGGGTCGTCGGCGTCACCTCGTCGGCACCGGGACGGCCGACCCGGTCGATCGCCCCGACGGCGACGATGCCCGCCAGCGGCAGGTTCAGGCGGCGCACCAGCCGGGCCGCCCGCGCCGCCTCGGTCAGGTTCGTCTGTCCGGCCGCCACCACGAGCAGCACCCCGTCGACGTGGTCGGCGAGGGTCGCGGTGTCGCACCCGGCCAGCACCGGTGGCGCGTGCACGATCACGCAGTCCTCGGTGTCCGCCAGGACGTCGAGCAACTGGCCGAGTTCCCGCGCGTGCACGGTGGTCAGGCTCTCCCGTGGCTCGGTCGGCAGGACCGTCAGCGTCGGCAGGTCGGGCGTCGGCACCGGGGCGTGCTGTCCGGTCCGGACCTGCTGCCAGGTGAACGAGGCGTCCGGGAAGTGTCCGGCCAGGGCGGGGTCGCGGACCGCCGCGTCGATCACGGTGACCTTGCGTCGCTCGGCCGCCATGGCCAGCCCGAGCAGGGCGCTGACCAGCGTGGCACCGTCGTCGTCGTGCGCGCTGGTGACCAGCAGGCGGCGTCGGGACGAGGTGGTGAGCACACTGAGTGCCGAGACGGTGGCCCGGGTCGAGGTGGCGATCTCCCGCCGGGCGAACAGCGCGGCGGCGTGGTGGCGGGCGAACCGCTTCGGCAGGTGCGGGAGGCCGCCGACGACCGGCAGGCCGAGGCGGGACTCCATCTGCGCGATGTCGCGCAGCCGGCGGTCGAAGCGGTCGCGCAGCACCGTCGCCCCCCAGCCGGCGAGCAGGCCGACGAGCGCGCCCAGGGCGCTGTTCAACAGCGGCTTGGGGAACGCGGGCCGGATCGGCACGCTGGCGGTGTCCACCACCCGCGTGGTGACCACCGTGTCGCCGCCCAGCTTCAGGCGTTCCAACTGCTCGCCCATGGCCTGGCTGACGGCGTTCGCGATCGCGGCGGCCCGGCCGGCGGAGGCCGCGTCGGCCCGTACCGTGACGATCTGGAGGCCGGGTTCGAACGTGCCGTGCACGTTGCCGGTGACCGCCTCCTCGGGCAGACCCAGGCGGCCGGCGGCGGCGACGGCCACCTCCCGCGAGCCGATCAGCTTGGCGACGGTGGGTGCCAGGTTCTGGGCGAGCGCGAGGCTCATCTCCGCCGGGCGGTCGCCCTCGGGGGTGTCGGCCACCACCAGGACGGAGGCGTGCGCCTCGTACCGGGCCGGCAGCAGCGGCGACACCGCCTGGGCCGCCGCCAGCCCGGCGAGCAGACCGAGCAGCGGCAGGGCGATCCGCCGCCGGGCGGTGTCCAGCAGGTCGTTGAAGTCGACGGTACGCATCACGCGGCCACCTCTCGGTCCGCGTCGTCGCGGACCTTCTGACCGGCTCGCGCCGGGACGGGTATGGACATTCGTTCCTCGTGCAGTTGTCGCCAGACCTGGTCCAGCCGGTCGGCGATCCGGTCCCAGGCGAACTCCTCGGTCGCCCGGCGCAGCCCGGCCTCGGACAGCTCGCGGGCGGTCGCCGGGTCGTCGCGCAGCCGGCCGAGCCGGTCGGCGAGCGCGGTCACGTCCCCGGCGGGAAAGATGAGCCCGGCGTCGCCGACGACGTACGGGATCTCGCCGACGTCGCTGCCGATCACCGGGACGCCGCTGGCCATCGCCTCGACCAGCACCCGGCCGAACTGTTCGCGCAGCGGGATGCCGACCCACGGCAGCACGTTGCGCTGCACGATCTCCAGCGCGGGCAGCACCAGCACGCTCGTCTGCGCCAGCACGTCGGGCAGCTCGGTGTGGCCGGTCCAGCCGTACCGCCGGACCCGCCCGGGACGGCGTCGCGCGGCCCGGTCCACGTCGTCGTCCAGGCTGCCCTCGCCGACCAGCACCACGTCGCAGTCGACGAGTTCGGCCGCGCGCAGCAGGTCCAGCACGCCCTTGTGCGCCTCGAACCGGCCCACGAAGCCGACCGTGAAGGGCCGGGTGGTGTCCGGCTCGGGTCGGGGGCGGAAGATCCTGGTGTCCACCCCCAGGGGGACGATCGTGACCGCGCCCCGGTAACCCTTGACCCGCAGCACCTGCCGGGCCGCCGGGGTGATCGGCAGGACCATGTCGACCCGGCGGTACGCGTACCGCTCCAGGACCGGGAACGGCATGGGGAAGCGGATCACCACGTTCTGCGCGGCGTACAACGTCGTGGGCACCGTCGGCCAGTGCCGGCGGCACATCCGCAGGACCTGCCAGGTCGACAGGTACGCGGCCTCGCCGATGATGTGCACCACGTCCGGCGGCGGCGACACCGGCGGTCCGCTGCGTCCGCCGAAGCGGAACATGACCGAGGCCATGTGACCGGTCCGGCCCTCCCCCAGCCGGTGCGGCAGGATCTGCGCCCGGAAGCCGGGGTGCCGCCGCTCCAGGCGCTCGAACTCCCGGCGGGTGGTCGGTGACACGTCGGCCGCCAGCACGGTGAGCCGCAGGTCGGGTCGCTCGCAGAGCGAGTCGAACAGGTCGATCCAGTGCTCGGTGCGCGCTCCGACGACCGTGATCAGTACGTGCATCAGTGGTTTCCTCCGATGTGGAGACGGGTGACCGCGATCCGGCCCACCCGGGTCCAGGCCCGCATCCGCGCGATGCCGGCCCGTGGTTGCAGGGACAGCCGCACGGTGGCCAGGGCCACTCCCAGCAGCGCCCGGAGCAGGACGACGGCCCGGACGGCCTGTCGTGACCGGGGTCGGTGACGGCTGAAGAACACCAGCATGCTGCGGTAGAGGTGCGGCCAGATCCAGGCCGGGTCGCTGCTGCTCGCCCCGCCGCTGTGGATCGCGGCCACCGACGGCAGATAGAGCACCTCGGCACCGCGACGGCGGGCCTGGAGACAGAGTTCCTCGTCCTCGTAGTACATGAAGTACGCCTCGTCGAGCCCGCCGACGGCGGTGAAGAGGCTGGTCCGCACGGCGAGGCACGCGCCCGAGACCCAGTCGACCGGGGTGGGTTCGGCGCCGCGCTGACACGCCTCGTACGCCGCCCGGCGGTGCCGTCCGCCCAGCCACCGGCGTACCTGCGCCGGCACCAGCGGCCCGCCGAACCGGCTGGCCACCACGGTGCCGAGCGTCTCGAACGGATGCGCGCTGACCGCCACCCGGCCGGCGGCGTCGTGCAGTCGTGGCCCGGCGACGCCGACGTCCGGACGGCTCAGCACCGCACCGACCAGGGCCCGCGCGGTCTCCGGTGGCACCACGCAGTCCGGGTTGACCAGCAGCAGCACCTCGCTGCGGACACCGCAGGCGGCCCGGTTGACGGCGGCGGCGAAGCCCACGTTGCCCTGGCCGGACACGACCGTGACCTCGGGGAATTCGGACCGGACCAGCGCGACGGTCCGGTCGGTGGAGCCGTTGTCGACGAGCCGGACCGGCAGGCCGGCCTGCCGCAGCGCGGTGAGCGCGGCGGCGATCTGCCCCGCCGAGTTGTACGTCACCACGATCGCCGTCGCGTCGACCATCACGACACCGCCTCGGGGATCCGCGTGGGCGAGGGCAGCAGCCCGGGATCCCGGGTCCGGCGTGCCCGGACGGTCAGCAGCGCCAGCGCGGGCAGCAGCCCGAGTTCCCAGTGCCCGTCGGTGGGGGCGGCGAAGATCGCCGCGCCGAGGAAACCGCAGCACAGGGCCGCGAACGGCAGGGCCGCGCCGTCCCGGTCGGCGATCCCGGCCCGGATGCCGCGCAGCACCGGCCAGAGCACCAGGGCCAGCCCGAGCAGGCCGACGTTGGCCAGCAACGTGACGTAGAAGGCGTGGTAGACCGGGCCGACGTCGGTGAGGGCGAAGTCGGCCAGGTAGACGTCGGTGGTGGACTGTCCGAGCCCGGCGCCGAGGACCGGCCGCTGGGCGAAGACGTCCAGCCCGACGACGGACTCCGAGGCGCGGTAACCGGCGGACTGTTCGAGCCCGGTGGCGATCTCCTGCGCGCGCTCGCGGACGCCGGGATCGAGGGCCAGCAGCGCGGCGACGACGCAGCCGGTGGCGGCGGTGGCGGCCAGTCCGGTGCGGACCGCCCGGCCGCCGAAGACCAGCATGATCAGCAGGGTCACCCCGGCGGCGAGCCAGATGCCCCGGTACGAGGCGAGCACCACGTCGATGGTGAAGAAGCCGGCGAGCAGCACCGAGGCCACCCGGCGCCAGCCCCGGGCCCGTCCGGCGTACCAGATCAGGGGCGGGACGGCGAGCAGGGTGAGCAGCCCGCCGTGCCGGCCGGGGACGGTCATCGAGATGGCGGCCAGGACCGCCACGACACCGACGTAGAGCAGCCCGGCGGCGACCAGCCGGCGGTCCGTGATGAGGGTGTGCGTGGCCAGGAAGAAATAGAGCGGGAGGATCGCGATCTGGTATCCGGCGACGACGACCTCGGTGGGCAGGTTGCCGATGGCGAGGCCGTAGCAGGCGGCGGCGACGGTCAGCCCGATCACCATCAGCATGCCGGTGTCGGCGGCGGTCCGCCGGCCGCCCCGGCCGATGCCGAAGGCGTAGCGGATCAGCAGGGCGGTCGCGCCGACGGCCAGTAGCAGCAGGTGCGCCGCCACGTACGTGCGGACGTCTCCCCCGCCGACCAGGCCGCCGGCCACCGCGCCGCCGACGATCCCCACCGGCAGTACGGTCCACGGCCAGAGCAGGAAGACGGCGAGGAAGACCAGCGCACCGGTGGCGGCCAACGCCATGATCCCGGGCAGCATGGTGGCCAGCGAGACGGCGGTGCCGAGCGCGGCCCCGACGGTGGCCACGCCCACTCCGACCACGACCCGGTTCACCGGGCCAGCCCCGCGAGCAGTCGGTGCAGGTGCTCGCCCCGGGCGGCCCAACTGTTCGCGGTCGCCACCGCGCGGCGGCGGGCGAGCTGGTCCGGGGCGGTCGCGTCGGTCAACGCCCCGGCGATCGCCCTGGCGAACTCGTCGGGACCGGCGGCGAGGCGGACCACGTCGGTCAGCGCAGTCAACGCCGGCAGCGGTGTCGCGACCACCGGCTTGCCGAGCGCCAGGTACTCGTAGCACTTCTTCGGGTGCACGTAGTCCACCAGCCCGCCGATCCGGTACGGGATCACCGTCACGTCGCAGGCGCGCAGCGTCGCCGGCAGGTCGGCGTACGGGACCGGGCCGGTGAGCAGCACGTTGGCCAGGCCGGCCAGGGGCGCCCGACCGGCGGCGGTGCTCGGGCCGATCAGCAGGAACGTCCAGTCGGGGTGGGCCCGGGCCACGGTGGCGACCAGGTCGGCGTCGAAGGCCCGGGTGTCGACGGCACCGCAGTACCCGATCAGCGGCCGGGACGCCGCGACCGGGCGGGGCACGGTCGGTCCCTGCGGGGCGAAGTGCTCCGGGTCGCAGGCGTTGGGCAGCACCACCGGCGCGTGTCGACCGGCCGGCATCCGGGTCGGCAGGGCGGCCGAGGAGGCCAGCACCAGGTCGGCGGAGGCGACCGCCCGGTCCAGGCTGCGGCGCAGGTGGTGCCGGTTCCACCGGCGGGTGAAGGTCCAGTCCAGGTCGGTCGCGTCGTAGACCACGGCGGCGGCGTCGAGCCGGTCGGCGCAGGGCCCGGCCAGGTCCTCGTCCAGCCAGACCAGTCGTACGCCCGCCGGGTCGTGGCGCAGCCAGCGCCGCAGCGCGGCCACCGCCACCCGCCGGTTGACCGCGTTGGCCGTCGGCAGGTGCCGGCCGAACGGGACCGGGGTGGGCGCCACGGCGTGCCAGACGGCGGGCTCGACCCGACGCACGGTGGTGCCGGTCCGCACCCGGAGCCCCGGCGGGTCCACGAACAGCACCCGGTATCCGGTGGCGAGCTGCCGCGCCAGGGCGTGCTGCCGGTGCGCGCCGCCGTGCCAGGGCGTGGCGCTGAAGTAGACCACCCAGTCGGCGGCGGCCCCCGCCGCGTCGGGCGGGGCGGTCCGGGATTCCCGGCTGCCCAGGTCAGTCACGACCGGCCCGCTGTCTGACCGGTACCCGCCGGGCGGCCGGCAGCACCTCGTCCTCACCGACGCGGCCGAGCACCGGTCGGGCCGTGTCGTCGTCGAGCCGGAGCAGCCGGGCACCGGCCTGGCGGTCCAGCCACCGTCGTACGGCGGCGGCGGCGAAGCGCCGGTTGACCGTGTCGGCGGTCCGCCACCGTGCGCCGAAGGGCAGCGGAGTCGGCGGGGTGAGGTGCCAGGCGGCGTCGTCGATGGGGGTGATCCGGCTGCGCCAGCGTGGGCGGGGCGCCGGTGGGTCGACCAGCAGCAGGCGCCGGTCCGGGTCGTCGAGGAGCGACTCGGTGATCACCGCCTGGTCGGCCTCCGCCGTGGAGGGGGTGCGGGTGAAGACGATCAGCCAGTCCCGGATGTCGCCGTCCGGCAGCGGGCCGACGTCGCCCCGCAGGGCGGCCCGCAGATCGGCGAGGGTGAGCTGGACGTGGCGTCCGCAGATCCGCTTCACCGCGTGGTCGATGAGGACGACCAGCCGGAACAGTGCGACCCGGTGACCGGGCTGGGTCAGCCGCAGATAGCCGACGAGGCTGCCGAGCAGGTGGCGGAAGCGGATGGCCGGGCCGAGGAGCCGGCAGGAGGCGCCCCGGACGTGGGTCACCACGGCGTCCGGGAGCATCCACAACTGCTGGCCCGCCCGGTCGAGTTGCCGGGCGAGGATGGCGTCGTTCCAGTAGACCGGGAACCGCTCGTCGAAGATGTGGTGCGCGGGCAGTGCGGCGCGGCGCAGCAGCATGCAACTGCCCGAGGCCAACCGCCGGGGGCGGCTGAAGTCCTGGCCGCGCATCTGGAAGGTGTGCAGCGCCTGCCGGAACCCGGGGACCCGACGCAGCGCGGTGACCAGGGCCAGCGACGCCGGGAAGCTGGGCTGCTGCACGTAGTGCTGCTGGAAGGTGCCGTCCGGGTTGAGGTAGAGCGGGCTGACACCGGCCGCCTCGGGCCGGTCCCGCAGGAACGTCACCATGGTGGACAGTGCGCCAGGGTGGAAGGCGACGTCACTGTTGAGCAGCAGGATCAGCTCGCCGCGCGCCTGCCGGTACGCCTGGTTGACGGCGGCGGCGAAGCCGACGTTGCGGGCGTTGCGGATCAGGTGTACGCGCGGCGAGCGGGCGAGCAGGTCGGCCGAGCCGTCGCGGGAGGCGTTGTCCACCGCCACCACCTCGTAGTCGAGGTCCGGTGGCACGGTCGCGGCCAGCGACTCCAGACACTGCCGGGTCTGCTCCCGGGTGTTCCAACTGGTCAGCAGGATGGAGAGGGACGGCGGTGCGTCCCGGTGGCGGGGCTCGGGGCTCATCGGGTCACCCCCGAGGCGTCGCGGCGGGCGAAGACGCGCAGCAGGTCGCCGAGGAGCGGGTGGCGCATCCGGGGCGAGCGGCTGGCCGCGACGTCGGCGACGAGCAGGTCCCGGGCCTGCCGCAGGCGCGCCATCGGTCGCCAGTAGAACCGGGAGAAGACCGTGTCGTACGAGACGACCTCGAAGCCGGTCTGGCGCAGCATCCGGGTCAGGGTGGCCGGGGTGAAGTGCCAGCGGTGGTACTCCGGTTGCAGGCCGGGCCAGCCGTGACCGAGACGACCGGAAGCGGCCGAGGCGATGTTCGGCACCTCCAACGCCAACCACCCACCCGGCGTCAACACCTGCCGCGCCGCCCGCAGGAACCGACGCGGATCATCCACGTGCTCCAACACATGCCACGCACACACCACATCCGCCCGCAACGACGGCGCGACCTGCTCGAAATACCCCTGCCGCACCGGCACACCCAGGTGATCCACGGCAAACGCCGCCGCCACCCGAGACACCTCCACCCCCGTCACCGTGAAACCGGCACCCCGCGCCGCCTCCAGGAAATAACCACCCGCACACCCCGCCTCCACCAACACCGACGGCCCCACCACCGACGACAACCACCGCAACCGCCGCCCCGCCTCGAACCGGCGCTGCCGGCCGGAGGCGAAGTAGTCCTGGTAGCCGCCGGTCAGGTAGTAGTCCTCGTCGTACAGTTCGTCGGGAGGCGGGGCGGCCTCCGCGGTCCACCGGAAGTCGCAGTCGGTGCAGCGGCGCAGCACTCCGTCGAGCGCCGGGGCGGCGTGCCCGTCCCGGCCGCACAACGCGCAGGTGGTCAGTTCGTCGTCTCTGAGCTTCATCAGCCGTTCCGTCCGTCGCGCGGTCTGCGGGCGATCACCCGCAGGAGGTCTCCCCGCCACCGATGGGTCAGGCGCGGCGAGCGCAGGGTGATCAGGTCCGGCGGCAGCAGCCGCCGCGCGTGTCGCATCCGGTATGCGACGGGCATGTAGAACCGGAAGACCGTGGTGTCCTGCCGGACCACCTCGAATCCGGTGGCGGCCAGGAGCCTGGTCAACGAGGTCGGGGTGAAGTGCCAGGGGTGGTACTCCGGTTGCAGGCCGGGCCAGCGGTGACCGAGGCGGGCGGCGGCGGGCGAGGCGATGTTCGGCACCTCCAACGCCAACCACCCACCCGGCGTCAACACCTGCCGCGCCGCCCGCAGGAACCGACGCGGATCATCCACGTGCTCCAACACATGCCACGCACACACCACATCCGCC